>NZ_CBAYMC010000271.1:0-5268 GCF_964826245.1 Armatimonas sp.
CAGAAGCTTATTGGAGCTGGCCGCGCCCCCGTGAAAGAGCTGGGTTCCAAAGAGTGCGCCGTGCGTGTGGGCGGCTTCGACGCAGCGCCGCCAGCCGTCGGTGTAGGAGTCATCGGCGATTCCCACGGCGTTTGCCCAGCCGCGTCCGCCTTGGGAGACAAAGACCGCCGCCCCGATGATCGTGCCTGTCCCCCCTGCCGCCCGCCGTCGGTACCAGTCCACGATCCAGTCAGTCATGTGCCCAGACTCAGTCGCTTGATTGAGAGTCATCGGGCCCATCACGATGCGATTTGGCAGAGCGGGAAAGCCATCGCTCAGGGGCAGAAGAGAGAAAAGGGGATTGTTCACACGAGGAGTGTACCCTCTTCGCAACAGCGGCGGGGAGAGGCGGGTAAAATCACGTCATGAGCCTCGCTATGATCCATCCTGCTGCCCGGAAATCTCCCCGAACTCTCTTTCTTGTCTGGCACGATATTGTCCCGAGCGAGAAACTAGTTTGGTTCGACACGACGATTGCGGAGTTTCAGGCCCAGCTCGCGGCGCTAGAGAAAGCGCGAGTGCGGCCTGCTGCTCTGCCGACTATCGAGCGCTGGCTCTCTACGGGCCAGAATCCACCACCCGAAAAGAGTGTGGTGCTCTGCTTTGACGACAACACGCAGGGGATTTTTGACTTTGTCTTCCCTGAAATGAAGAAACGCAGCTGGCCCTTTGTGGTCTCGGCGCACACGGCATTTGTGGGCGTGAAGACCGGCAAAGACCACGGCGACTGGGCGGAGCTAAAGGCTATGGCACAAGGCGGCGCGACGATCGTTTCTCAGACCCACTCGCACCCACCCGATCTGCGGACGTTTTCGGAGGCGAAGCTCGCCAAGGAGTTTGCGCTCTCAAAAGCCTCGATGCAAAAGCACCTTGGGACTGCGCCGCGCTATGTGACGTATCCCTCGGGCAAGTGGGACGCTCGCGTGGCAGAGGCGGCGCAGGCGGCGGGCTACAGGCTAGGCCTCACCGAGGACTTTGGGCTGGCGGAGCGCTCGCCGCACTGCCTAGGGATCAACCGTTATTCCACACACCGGCGCTGGGCGGAGGCGCTGGCGGCACTTCGATAGTGTTTTTTAGCTCTCCAGCAAGGCCTAGACTGTACCAATAATAGGGGGTAATGAATGATGATCTGCTACGGGAGCTTCCGATATTGCCTCGGAAGAGCGTCACGGATACGGCACTTTTGTCGGATGATATTGAGGCGCTTCTCGTTCAGTTGAGCTCACCCGACTGGCATATCCGCGTGGGAGCCTCCGAGCTTCTCGGGGAGCGACGAGAGCCTGTTGTGGTCAAGCGCCTGGTGCCGCTTCTTGGCGCACCTGATTTTCGTGTCCGCCGCGCCGCCGCCGAGGCACTGGGGCACATGGGAGCCTTCGCCGCTGAAGACCTTCTGAGTGCACTGACCCATAAAAGCGACCTGGTACGTCAGTCGGCACTGGCGGGGCTGCGTGTGGCGGAACAGGCTGCTTGTCCCACTCTGATCGCTGCGGTGCAAGGGAAAAGTAAAAACGTCGCACGCCGTCGTGCGGCGATTGAGGTACTCGGGATGCTTCGTGTGCTGGGTGCTGCGCCGATCTTAAAAGACTGTCTCCAGGATACGGATGCAGAAACACGCTGGCGGGCTGCCACGGCTCTTGGGGAGCTCAGTGCCCTGCAAGCTGTCCCAGAGCTAATCGTGGCTCTGGAAGATAAAGATAGCCAAGTGCGCTGGGCCGCTGCCACCACGCTGGGGCAGCTCGGAGACCGAGTGGCTGTGGAGCCACTGGTGGTTTGTCTGCAAGATAGCCAGGAGGTCGTTCAAGCCGCCGCTGTCTGGGCACTAGGCCAGATTGGGGATGGGCGGGTTGTCCCGGTCCTAATTGCCTTAGTGGCCGAAGGCGCCTCTGATGTGCGGCGCTCTGCGGTCTTGGCGCTAGGGAAGCTAGGCAACCCGGCGGCGCGCAAGTCCGTGATTGGGGTTTTACAAGAGGAAAACACTGAGCTACGGCTGGCGGCAATTGAGGCGCTGAAACTACTTCGTGGTAGCGAGAGCATCCAAGCGCTTATCCCCTTGCTAGGAGAGCCTGAGGCAGCGATTCGGCATGCGACCGTGGAGGCCCTGGTGGGCTTTGGAGCGCAGGCGGAGAAAGCGCTTAAGGCGCAGGCGGGCAAGACCAGTGGCTGGGCAGCAACCGCCATCCAAGAGGCACTTGATCGCCTCTGGCGCGAGCAGCGCCGCGCCGCCTAATATCACTGCCGCCCCGTGAACGGGGCGTCTCGGTGGCGCAAGCGCCGCAAAGCCCGTGCCGGGCTACCGAATGTATCTCCAGCCCGGTACGGGCTTTCCAGCCGCAGGCTACGACACGCCCCGTTCACGGGGCGATTCATTAACTCCACTCTCTAATCTTCGCCTTCACCTCCGCGATGGCGTGTGCGGCGACAATCACACCGGCAGCGCCCCGCTCCAGTGCCTCCTCTAAGCCAATGAGCTGATCGAAAACGGCCTCTATCCGCACATAGAGAGGAGGCTGCTCCCAGGGAAGGATGTCGGGGTCGGGCGCGTCGAAGTCTCCGGCCAGTGCGATAACATCCTCAAAGCCTGTGGTGCTCCCATTGAGGGAGGCTAGGCGTGGCAAAGCGGAGCGCTGGTTTTCGTCTTCTAGTGCCTGCACCAGCTCCGTCAGCTCCTCGCGCAGGGTTTCCACAGGCACGGAGAGGGTGGCAGGATCGAGGCACCAGCGCAGCTTGGCACGTGCCGCTAGCCGGACAATCTCTTCGGGATCTAGCGCATCGAAGGGAAGAGCCAGGGCCAGATCGCCACCACCGACGAGGCTCTGCGTTGCCCAGAGTGAGGCTTCATCCCAAGACTCTCCCGTGAGCAAAAGCCCCTCGGCTCCTGCGGTCATGGCCTCCTCAGCTTCTTTCAGGGTCGTCGCCTCACCCCAGACAGCCACGGCGATTCCTTCGGTGGTGTAGGCGGGAAAGTTGGGCTCATCTAAGAGCACACGGGGCTGGTGCTTTGCCTGAAGCCGGACGATCTCATAGGCGCTGGGCTCGACACTAAGCCGTCCACGCTCGGGCTCCAGCAAGAGTAGCTCGCCCTCACCGATAGAGAGAAGGGCATCGTCCACTCCCGCCAGCAGCGCGATGCCCTCGGGGAGCTGGGGAGGGCGGCTCGGCAGGCGCTCGCTCACCACGCCGCTGAGAATGGCACCGTCGGGGAGGGGCAGTAGGAGCGCCGTGGCAGGATCTTCCGCGACTAGGATCAGTGCCATCGGGACGTCCTCGCGCTTGCGCCACTTATCAATCTGCCCCAGCAGGCTCTCGTCGAGCGTGGCGCGTCCACTCTCTAGGGAGAGCTTGGCCGCCCGACCCATTGCGTGGCCTTTTCCAAAGCCTTGTCCTGTGAGCGTTTTCACGGCCTGCCATCACCCTCGTCTTCTTTATCGCCCTTGATAATCGTCCCTTTCAAGATGGGCTCTAAAATAAGTTTCTCTGCGCCCTCTTTGAGGATGATGTCTGCGGTGTCGGAGAGGATGCGCTCGCCCTTATCATTGACGGCGACGACGCTTCCCTTGATTAAAGCACGCTCATCGTTGCCGAAGTACTCTAAGCTGCCTCCGGTGATGGTCCAGTCTTTCTCTTTGTGCCGAAAGGTGATCTTGACATTGGTGTCCGTGAAGGCGCGTTTTTGCTTCCACCAGTAGCGGAGCTTGTCGCAGGTGATGGTCACGGGGTTCTTGAACTCTTTACGGAGCGACTTGGGGGTGGCCTTGGGATCATCGGGCTTGGGCCGTGCGATGATTTTTACGTCGCCTGTCATGTCGGCGTAGCGCAGCTCTTTTTTGTAGTACGCCACGCCGCTATCGCTGGTGAGCGTGTTCTGGGGATCTTCCATGCGCAGCTTGCCGGGAGCGCTGGCGATCTTATTGTCTTCGTTGTAGAGCACGGTGTCGGAGAGAAACTTGGTCTCTTTGTGAAGAAGCTGGGCATCTCCGGTGAGTGTCCAGAGCACTCCCTGCGTCGTCGAAGCACGCGTCATGCGCTTGCCGTAGGGGTAGTAATCGGGATCCTCGTTGTTTGCCGGCTCCAGCGGCTTGGCAGGCGGCTCGATTTTTTGCACCACTTTTTGCGCCACCGGGGCGGTTTTAGGGGGAGGGGCTTGGGGCTTTGGTGCGGGCAGCACCACTGGCTGGACGTTCTTGACGCTTGGTTTGGTCTGTGTGGTGGGCTTAGCAGGTGGGGGTTTTGTGCCAGGCCTAGGGAGGGTCGGGCGGGTTTGGGCATAGAGCGCAGCGGCGGCGAAGAAAGCGGCTAGGGTGAGGGCAGCAGGTGTCAGGCGTTTCATAGGATCTCGATATCGTCTTTCGTGCCACGGATTCGCCCCCGGAACTCGTCGAGCGAAAAGTCGTGTGTCTCTACATTCAGAGCCAGATCGCGCCCGAAGACTTCATCGTTTTTGCCCGTGACGATCTTGACCGCACCAGGGCAGGTGACGAGCTTGGTGCCTACTTCGTAGCGGAGCTGGGTGCAGGTGATCGTGAGGGTGCCCAGCGACTTGGGCAGGTCACTTGACATGGGCTTGGCGGGCGGGAGAACTTTAATCGTGATCGAGCCTGCTGCCAGAAAGCTCTTGGCTTTGGTATCAAACGAGGCGATAGGGGCGGAGAGCGTGGCGCGTGGCTGGCTATCTTGAAGCAGTGTGGCTTCGAGCCCGCCGGTGAAGTCGAGCTTGGTCTGATCTGTGAAAGCAGCACTTGGTGAGGAGAGATATGCGCCGGGCTTGCCTTTGTCCAGAAGCGTTGCTTTCAGTCCCTGGGTGAAGCGCATCGTGCGCCGGTCGCGCTCGGCGTCTATAACTTTGGAGGTAATAATCCAGGCGGGCTCCCCCTCTTCGTAGCCGGTCACAGAGACATCGTGGAAGCGTACCGCCACTTGTGCGGAGAGAGGAGGGGCGATGGCGGGGGAGAGGCTCATCGCTCCTCCAAGGCGTGCACGACGAAGCGCGATACCCGTGGCGAGCGTCAGCAAGAGAGCCACGAAAATTAGAAAGAAGCGCTGCGTTCGTTCGTTCATAAGCCCCAAAACCGCAACTCCCGGCACAGGGCCGGGAGTTGCAGAGGACGAAGCGAGAGTAGCTTAGATCGGCGGGGGCGGCGGCGGGCCGTCTTGGGTCGCGATCTTGATGACGCCGAGGTCACGGGATGCTCCCCCGGCAGTGGGGGGCACTGGGAAGCCCGGATTGACCAC
>NZ_CBAYMC010000272.1:0-5241 GCF_964826245.1 Armatimonas sp.
TGGGATTGTCCAGCAAGATGTCTTTCTCTTTGCGGGGACGATCCGGGAGAATATTATCTACGGGCGGCTCGATGCCACCGACGACGAGATCAACGAAGCGGCGCGGCGTGCCCGGCTCGATGAGATGATCGCGCAGCTTCCGGAGGGGCTGGATACGGTTATTGGGGAGCGGGGCGTCAAGCTCTCGGGTGGGCAGAAACAGCGCCTTGCGATTGCGCGGATGTTTCTCAAGAATCCCCCCATTCTCATCCTCGACGAAGCGACATCGGCGCTGGACACGGAGACCGAGCGCGCGATTCAAGCATCGCTGGCCGAGCTCTCTGTCGGTCGCACGACGCTTGTCATCGCCCACCGCCTCGCCACAATCCAGAACGCTGACCGAATCGTGGTGGTGGATGAGACAGGGATCGCCGAGCAGGGTCGCCACCAAGAGCTTGTCACGTCCGGTGGCATCTACCAGCGCCTCCACGAAGCCCAGTTTCGCCCCCAGCAGGAACCCGCTCGGGCTCTGGCGAACTTAGTGCTATGAGCAACAGAGAAGTTCGGATCGGCATTATCGGCTGTGGGCAGATCGCCCAGCAGCACCTCAAGACCTACAAAGAAATCCCCGAGGCAAACGTGGTCGCCTGCGCGGATATTCTGCCGGCGGCGGCGGACACCAGCGCCAAGACCTTTGGGATTCCCAATGTGTACTACTCCGCCCAAGAAATGCTCAAACGCGATGACTTAGACGCCGTGGACGTGTGCCTGCACAATAACTTTCACCGAGCAGGCGTCGAGGCGGTCTTAGCATCCGGGCGGCACTGCTACTGCGAAAAACCCATGGCGGGCGCCTATGCCGACGCGGTGGCGATGAAAGCCGCCGCAGAGGCTTCGGGGAAGCTGCTGCACATCCAGCTGGCGGGGATCTACTCCAACGAGGTGCGCTCAGTGAAGGAGCTGATTGATGAGGGAGCACTCGGCGAGGTCTACTACGCCCGCACCAACGGCCACCGACGGCGCGGTCGGCCCTATGTAGACGGCTACGGTAAGCCGACCTTTGTGCAAAAAGAGAACTCCGGCGGCGGCGCCCTCTACGACATGGGGGTCTACCATATCTCCGAGCTGCTCTGGCTTTTGGGCAACCCGACTCCCACGCGCATCTGTGGCCGCACGTTTCAGAAAGTGGCGATGGACGCCAAGCGTCAAGACCTCTCAGGCTACTCGGTGGAAGAACTAGGCACCGGGCTGGTGAACTTCTCCAATGGAATCGCGCTAGACATTCTCGAAGCCTGGGCGATGCACTTAGACACGCTGGAAGGCTCGTTTATCCTCGGCAGCGACGGTGGCGCACGCCTTCGCCCGTTTGGCTACTTCACGTCGCAGGGGGATCTGGACATTGATGGCGGCGCCTCTATGGGTGCGGCGGCCTACCGACGGCGCAAGCTGCGCACCGACGATGGCGACACAGACACGCGCGACAATAGCCAGCGCCACTGGGTGAATGTGCTCCTGGGCAACGACACGCTCCTGCCGACCATGGACCTCGCCCTCAACACCATGCTCATCTCCGAGGGCATCTACCTCTCCGAGAAACTAGGTCGAGAAGTTACCGCTGAGGAAGTGCGCGAGCTCTCGGTCAGCACCGCCAAGCCGATCTAGCCCTCGCTAAAGTCCCGCGCGCCAGGAGAAGCCGCGCACACCGCCCTCGGGGCTGCCTTCATGCCGTCCGTAGCGGCTTAGCGCCGTCAGGCCCTCGGCAGAGAGATCACCGGAGACGACAATATCGCCTGAGGCGGCTGATTTTTGCAGCGCCGCAGCACGGTCAATCACCGCGCTCTGGAGATAGCCGATAGGCTGGCCGGGCATGAGGGCCACCTCGCCCGCATTGATGCCACAGCGCACGCTCAGAGGCCGGGGGAGGCGGTTGTGTTGCGCATTGAAGCCCGCGATCTCGTTCTGGAGGCGCAGGGCGGCGCGAACAGCGGCAACATCGGTGGGAAACATCGCCATCGTCCCATCGCCCGCCGTGGACTGCACCTGACCGCCCTCAGCCAGCACGATCTCCTCCACAAAACGGCGGAACTGATTGAACGAGTACTCCACCAGAAGCTCATCGGCGGAGCGCTTCAGCTCGCTGGAGCTGACCACATCAATGCTCAGAAATGCCTGCCGCACCCGCTCGCCCTCTAAGCGCTTCTGAATCTGAACCATCTGCGCCAGCAGCTCCTCACGCGAGACCCCACTTGTTTCCACCGAGTAGCGCACCGGCGGCGCCATACCCGGCGATGCGGAAACAGGCGTGGGCAGTGTCCCTTGTGTAAGCTGCGTATGGAGCGCCTCTGCCTCGTTTTTTTTGCGCTTCAGAGTGTTGCTAAGGTGAATTCCAAACCCAATGTAGGTAACGGTTCCCAGCATCGCGAACAAACCCGCGAGGCCACGGAGAATACGGAGTTCATCAATGATCGCTGGTGGAACCACCATCAGCATCCAGCCGATCGACCACCACTGGGTCTCCCATTTTTTCAGCTCTGGGATGGTTCCCTTCTCGACGCGCTCTAGGACATTTCTTGCGGTCTCCCCCGCTGTCTTACTTGCCTGTCGCACAGCCTGATTGACCTGCTCCGTCTGGATAGAGACGATGGGAATAGTGTTCTTCTTGGGTGGCTCAGCTTGCTTCTGAGCCTCGTGCTTGTCTTCAATCTCGTTGAGGGCTTTGTGGACAAACGCTGGCTCGACCCCAATCTCCGCAGCGATTTTCTCAATATCGTCGGCAGAGTAGCGCTCTTTGTGCTCGGCCTGAAGTCTGTCGGCGAGCTGGATCGCTTGACGGAGTGTTTGTTCGTCGTAGCGCGGAGGTTCAGGTTGAAGTTGCTGTTGCTGTGCCATATTGGGTCTCGCCTATTGTACCGACTCTAAGACAACTTGGGAAAGCAGTTGATTGATAGTTTCGGGATCTACCATCCCCGACGTGAGGGTGAGACAGTTTGCCGCCGCACAAGCCGTACCAAAACGCACGGATTCTAGCAAGGTTGCTTGCTGGACAAAGTGGCTAAACAAAACTCCCGCCATCAGCGCATCGCCCGAGCCAATCGGATTCCGTGCGACAATCTTCGGCGGCAAGATCCTCCATGCGCTGTTCTCGGCAGTGAGCAAGATCGCCCCCGCCTTGCCCTCCGAGACGAGTGCGTTCTGTGCCCCCGCCTCACAAAGCGCCTGCGCACAGGCGAGCGCCGACGTGTCGGCAGGCAGATGCAGTGCCACAATCGCCTCCTGACGGTTGGGCTTGACCAGATAGGGACGCTCGACGAGCGCGAGGCGTAGCGGCTCTTTCTGGGCGTCCAGCATCACCGGAGTGGGCGAGGCGGCACAGAGGCGGGCATAGAAATCCGGTGCGGTTCCAGGTGGCAGGGAGCCCGAGAGCGCCAGTGCAGTGGTCAGGGCAAGGGACAGTTTTCCCCGCACACAAGCAACCAGCCGCTCCCGATCAGCTTCGGAGAGGGCTGATGCCTCTTCGACGAGCTCGGTGACGCCGCCCCCGATAACGGGGGAGCTTTCAAGGAGCGTGCAGCACGTGCGGGTGGGAGCATCGTCCTCGGCCCAGACAATCTCTTGTGAGAAGGGAAGGTTTTTGTGGACGTAGCGCCCCGAATCCCCCCCGAGGGGCTGAACCAAACAGACAAGTGCTCCCAGCGTATCGAGCACTCGCGCGACAT
The DNA here is from genome assembly GCF_964826245.1 of Armatimonas sp. NCBI lineage: Bacteria > Bacillati > Armatimonadota > Armatimonadia > Armatimonadales > Armatimonadaceae > Armatimonas > Armatimonas sp. Next base: position 3,696 of record NZ_CBAYMC010000272.1, read on the forward strand.
TGACCGCCTTGCCCGAAGCCGTGGTAACGGTCTCACTCGCCCGATTCACCTCACCGAGAGTCAGGCTCGCAAAGTGCTGGGTACGCTGAACCGTAGGAGTCAGCCCGACACACAGAATCACGCAGAGGGTATTCGACAACAAAAGCCAAAACCCCTCCGCAGGATGTTCCTGCGGAGGGGTTGAGAAGGAGTGAAACAGGCTTACTTGCGGCGACGGCGCGCGGCAAGACCGGCAAGTCCGAGGCCTGCGAGAGCAAGTGTGCCTGGCTCAGGAATCTGTGGCAGACGGCCACGGAACTTGACATCATTGCCGAAGCGATCCCGTTGGTTGAACTGGCCAACAGAGGGATCGTTTTCGGTACCAAGCTGACCGACAACGACGCTCCCGTAGATCACACCGTAGTTCATGTCCAGGGTCGCCTTCGGAGCAAGGATCGAGCCGCCCATCGCATCCACACGAAGCTCGGTTGCATCCGGGAAGTTGAACAAGACATTACCCACACCAGGACCGTCTGGGTAGTTCACGTAGTTATAGAGATAGTTACCATTAGGAGCGGTGATATTCGTCCCCGCGACGTTCACAAGAACCGTGGTATCAGGTGCTGCGTTCTTGAAGTTAATGAACCAGCTATTCTCAAAAGCCCTCTCGGTGAAGTTAAAAACCTTCAGGCCACCACCAGAAACATCGAGATCAAAATAACCACCCGTTGGCGTCGCATCCATGATCGAAGTGCCACTCAGGGTTCCGAGATAGGCAGACTGGCTTGTCAAGTAAGCATTCGTCGCGGCAAAGTCCACAGGGGAAGCGCTGGTTCCAGTGCTGGTCGGGAAGGTCTCCGTGCCGGTGTAGGCAAACGTACCACCATGCTTGACACTGCCGGGCTGACCACCGCCGATAAAGACGTTGCCATTGGCCTCAACACTACCCAAGTAGGAGGTCAGGGTCCAGCGATAGTTAAGATCACCACCGGTAAAGACGCCATCAGGATGGACGCTGTGTCCCAGGTTGTTCAGGTCTCCACCAACCACCAGCTTGCCGCCGCCATTCCAGCCCGTCGTAAAGCCCCAGTCACCCACATTCAGGTTGCCAGTGACGGCGACGCCACCCTCAGCATCGGCACCCTGCTGCCAAGCATTGCCTAGGACATAGACATTGTACGGCTGTGCTCCACCTAGCGCCTGAGCCTGGGCAGCAGCGGCGGAGAAAATCGCAAGTAATGCAATGGCTGTTGTTTGGATGATCTTCATGTTATTCAAAGTTCCCTCTGGAGATCAGTGTAGCGCAAGAACCAGACCTAGCGAAGGAGAAAACGCAAAAATCAGGTATCCTTACGGGTAATCAAATGCTAACGGCTACATTTTGTCATGCTCAAGGCCTGGGGCTTGCCAGTGAACAGCGCCTCTGGGATGCGGGGATATTGAGCTGGGAGGACGCTTTGAAAACTCCCTCCTGCCTTCCCCTTTCAGAGAGCAAGAAACAGCTCTTAGTCCCCGCGCTGGAAGACTCACAAGCCGCCCTAGCGCGGCAGGACTCGCGCTGGTTCCA
>NZ_CBAYMC010000273.1:0-5194 GCF_964826245.1 Armatimonas sp.
GAGGGTGTCGAGATGGTGATGCCCGGCGACAATGTCACGATCAAGGGCGAGCTGATCGCTCCTATCGCGATGGAAGAGGGTCTCCGCTTTGCTATCCGTGAGGGTGGCCGAACCGTAGGCGCTGGCGTCGTCTCGAAAATCATAGCCTAGTGAGGCAGGGCGGGGGGGAGCATGGCTCTCTCCCGTTTTTTCTGCGCCTCAGAAAAGAAATTTATGCGAAACGATAAAGTACGAATCCGCCTGCGGGCCTTCGATCACCGTGTTCTGGATCAGTCTGCAGAGAAAATCGTAGACACCGCGCGCCGTACCGGTGCCAGGATCGCCGGACCGGTGCTCTTGCCCACAGAGAAGCGGATATTTACGGTGCAGCGCAACGCGACCATTGATAAAGAGTCGATGGAGCACTTCGAGATGCGCACGCACAAGCGTCTGATTGATATTCTCAATCCAGGCCCGAAGACGATCGATGCGCTGATGCGCCTCGACCTGCCTTCTGGTGTGGATATCGAGATTAAGCTCTAAGAAAATTAAGCCGCGTCACGCAACGGGTTAATCCCGCCAGGTGCGCCGTGGAGGTTTGTTATGTCAGTAAAGGGCATTCTTGGCCGGAAGGTCGGGATGACACAGATTTTTGATAGTGAAGGCCGGGTCGTTCCGGTGACCGTAATCGCGGTCGAGCCTTGCGTCATTGCTCAGCTTAAGACCGTTGACAATGATGGCTACAGCGCTGCACAGCTCGCGTTTGAGGAGTGCAATGTCAATCGCCTTACCCGACCCGAGCAAGGTCACCTTGCCAGCGCCGGAGTTCAGCCGCGCCGCTTTCTGAAGGAATACGATCTTCAGGACGGAGCCACGGTTGCCGTGGGGCAGACGGTAGGGGCGAGCGATATCTTTGCCGTTGACGAGAAAGTTGTTGTCGTTGGCGTGAGCAAGGGTAAGGGATTTGCGGGTGTTGTGAAGCGCTACCACTTCCATGGTGGCGACATGACCCACGGCTCGATGATCCACCGCAAGCCACAGTCAGGTGGTGCCACCGATGCCGCACGTACGTTCAAGGGCAACAAAAAGCCAGGTCGTATGGGCAACGAGCAAGTGAGCCAGCAAGGTTTGCGTGTGGTGCGCATTGATGCTGAGAAGAACCTCCTTTTGGTGAAGGGCGCTGTGCCCGGTGCCAATGGTGGGCTGCTTTCCATTGAGAAGGCTCGCCGTGCAGAGAAGGTTCGTGTTCGCCAGGAGACGCAGCGCTCCAGCAAGAAGAAGTAACGGAGTTTAACTATGCCTACGTTGGCGATAAAAACGAATAATGGAAAAACGGCAGGAGAGATCTCCCTCTCTGATCGCGTCTTTGGTGCCGAGCGAAATATCTCGCTGATGCACCAAGCGGTGATTGCAGAGCTAGAGAACTGGCGCCAGGATACCCGTAATGCCCCCGGCCGGGGTGATATGTTGGGTGGAGGACGCAAGCCCTTCAAGCAAAAGGGAACCGGGCGTGCGCGTCAGGGCTCTATTGTCGCCCCGCACTGGACCGGTGGTGGTGCCGCTCATGGCCCGCACCCCCGTGACCTTGGCAACAAGATCAATAAGAAGATGCGCCGCGCTGCTGTCTGGTCCGCGCTCTCTGCAAAGCTTGCCGATAGCGAGCTGGTAGTCGTCGAGAACTTTGGCCTCTCGGACAAAGTGAGCACCAAGACTGCTGCAAGCTTCCTCAAAGAAGTGACCGGCGGGGCTCGCAAGTCGCTGGTTATTATTGACGAGGCGGATGAGCTGACCGTGAAGAGCCTGCGCAATATCGAGGGTGTCAACATTCGTGTTGGCAAGCGTCTCTCGACCCGTGATGTCGTGGATGGAGGAGTCGTGGTGATTACCAAGGCTGCTGCCGAAGTCCTGAGCGGCTGGGCGGACGAGAAGGAAGAGAAGGAGGCGTAAGATGCCAGGGATCTATGAGATTATCGAGCGCCCGATCATCACGGAGAAGTCTCTCACGATGAACGGCGAGCGCAAGTACGCCTTCGCAGTCCACCCGGATGCGAACAAGTACCAGATTCGCGAGGCGGTGGAGAAACTCTTTACCGATGGCGATGGCGAAGGTAAGCTGACCGTCACTGCGGTCAATACCATGAATGTCAAGGGGAAGACCAAGCGCTACCGTGTGTTTGGACGCCACAGCGTAAGCAAGACCCCCGGCTATAAGAAAGCGGTTGTGACGCTGGCAGAAGGCCAGAGCATCACGCTGTTCGAGGGAGTGTAAGCAATGGGAATTCGACGTTTTAGGCCGATCACCCCTGGGCGACGCTTCATGGCGATCTCCGACTTTAGTGAAATCACCAAAAGCAAGCCGGAGAAGAGCCTGGTAGAGCCAATCAAGAAAAAGGCCGGTCGTAATAACACCGGTCGTATGACCATCCGTAACCGTGGCGGTGGTAACAAGCGGATGTACCGCATCATTGATTTCAAACGAAATAAAGATGCTGTAGCGGCAACTGTTGCGGCGATCGAGTACGATCCAAACCGCACGCCGCGTATCGCGCTTTTGCAGTACGAAGATGGTACCAAGGCCTATATTCTGGCTCCGGTCGGAATTAAAGTTGGGGATGACATCGCAAGCGGGCCGACGGCTGACATCAAGCCGGGCAATGCACTTCCGATCGCCAATATCCCGGTGGGTACGCTGATTCATAATATCGAGCTGCATCCCGGAAAGGGTGGCCAGATGGCCCGCTCTGCCGGAGCGTACGCTCAGCTCATGGCAAAAGAGGGCAAGTATGCCACTCTTCGCCTGCCATCGAGCGAGATGCGCCGTGTGCTCCTGACCTGCCGTGCCACTATTGGCCAGGTAGGGAATCTGGAGCATGAGAACGAGTCTCTGGGTAAGGCGGGTAAGTCCCGCTGGAAGGGGCGTACGCCTCACGTTCGTGGTGTGACCATGAACCCCCGAGAGCACCCGCACGGTGGTGGTGAGGGCAAGAGCCCTGTTGGCCGTAAGAAGGGCCCTGTCTCTGCGACGGGTGTTCCTGCGATTGGTTTCAAGACCCGTCGTAACAAGTCGACGAATAAGTTTATCGTCAAGCGACGCACGAAGTAGTTTGTGTGTCCGTGTTGGCTGGTGCAGAGGTTCTCTGCTCCAGCCACGCACCCGGCAGAGAGTCTCTGCGCCTGGGGCAGGAGTTTTAATTTATGGGACGATCTTTGAAGAAGGGGCCCTTTGCGGACCCTAAACTTCTCGCAAAGGTAGACACCCTCAATGAAGGCGGAAAGAAGACCATCATCAAGACCTGGTCTCGTCGTTCGACGATCTTTCCTTCGTTCATCGGGCATACTTTTGCGGTACATGATGGGCGCAAGCACGTGCCTGTCTTCATCACCGAGAACATGGTCGGGCACAAGCTCGGCGAGTTCGCACATACCCGGCCTTTTAAGGGCCACGCGGGCGGGACGGGTCAGTCCAGCCGCATGAGAAAGTAAGGGGGAGCACAATGGAAGCAAAAGCTACCGCCTGTTTCGTGCGGATGTCACCTCGTAAGGTGCGTTTTGTGCTGGATACGGTTCGCGGCAAGTACGCTCAAGAGGCGCTGGATCAGCTAAAATTCACGCCCAATCACGCAGCTGCAGAGATCGCCAAAGTGGTGAACTCGGCCTGTGCCAATGCGATCAACAACTTTGAGATGAGCCCGGACTATCTGAAGATTATCCGCTGCTATGTTGACGTAGGCCCGACCATGAAGCGAGTAAAGCCTCGTGCTCAGGGTCGTGCGTACCGCATCTTGAAGCGCACCAGTCATATCACCGTGATCGTGGCTGAGGGTGAGGCTCCACCACGCAAGACCGGTCGCAAGACGGAGAAGAAGCCGCCTCTGCGCGCTGCTCTCCCGGTTCCCGCTGAGGCTGCAAAGGCTGAGGAAGAACCCAAGGCTGAAGAGGCGACTGCGCCTGCTGAGACCACCGAGACGACTGAGACCGCCGAGGCAGGGGAATAAATCATGGGACAGAAAGTTAACCCAATCGGGTTCCGCATCGGCGTTATTCGTGATGCGGACTCCAAGTGGTATGCCGATAAGCAGTATGCACAGTTCCTTAAAGAGGACTATGTTATCCGCAAGACCATCAAGAAGCGAAAAGGCTTTGAGAATGCTGCCATCTCCAAAATTGAGATTGAGCGACAAGCCAACCAGGTTCGTGTGACGCTTCATACCGCCAAGCCAGGAATTATTATTGGCCGTGGTGGCTCGGGCATTGACTTGCTTCGCGTTGATCTTGAGAAGATCACCACGAAGACGGTTCATGTCAATGTGGCGGAGATTCGCCATCTGGAGACGAACTCGCAGCTGGTCGCAGAGTCGATCGCGCAGCAGATTGAGAAGCGTATCGGCTACAAGCGCGCCATGCGTCAGGCCGTGACCCGCGCCATGAAACTGGGAGTGTTGGGAATCCGCACACAGGTTTCAGGCCGTCTGGGTGGCGCTGAGATGGCACGTCGTGAGAAAGACCGCCAGGGGAAGGTGCCACTGCACACCCTGCGTGCTGACATTGACTACGGCTTTGCCGAGGCAGTGACGGCCTACTCCACCATCGGAGTGAAGGTCTGGATCTACAAAGGAGATATCCTCCCGGGCGCACGCCGCCCGGTGGAGAATCCCACCGCACCGCGTGAGCGTGGCGGACGGGATCGTGATGATGAGCGCCGTGGTGGTCGTGGTGGCCGTGGTGGTGATCGTGGTGGCCGTGGCGGCGACCGTGGTGGCCGTGGTGGTCAAGGCGGTCGTGGTGGTCAAGGTGGCCGTGGTGGTCAGGGCGGCCAAGGTGGTGGCGGCGGCTACACCGGTGGCGGTAGCTACTCGACGGCGGCAGGGGAGTAAGACAGAAAATGTTAATGCCTAAACGCGTCAAGTACCGACGCATGCACCGAGGCCATCGCCGTGGCAAGGCCAAGGGTGGTACAGAAGTTAGCTTTGGTGAGTTCGGCCTTCAGGCTCTTGAGTCCTGCTGGATGACTGCCAATCAGATCGAGGCGGCTCGTCGTGCGATGACCCGTAAGATCAAGCGTGGTGGTAAGATCTGGATCCGCATCTTCCCCGACAAGTCCTACACGAAGAAGCCCGCCGAGACCCGTATGGGATCGGGTAAGGGAGCCGTGGAGGGCTGGGTCTGCGTGGTGAAGCCGGGCCGGATGCTCTTTGAAATGTCGGGCGTTAGTGAG
>NZ_CBAYMC010000274.1:0-5177 GCF_964826245.1 Armatimonas sp.
GCTGGAGGGCTTGAGCCGCTTTGACGGCACCGAGTGGCAGTATTTTCATGACGGCCCCCGTGGCTTTCATCGTGGCTGGGACTCGCGCTGCTTTGACTACGGCAAGCTCGAAGTGCTGCGCTTCTTGCTCTCCAATGTCCGCTACTGGCTGGAGGAGTATGGCTTCGATGGCTTTCGCTTCGATGGCGTCACCAGCATGCTCTATCACGACCATGGCGTGCGAGATTTTCAGGGCTACCGGGACTACTTTAGTGCCAATGTAGACAACGAAGCGGTGTGCTACTTACAGCTTGCCAATGCGCTCGCTCATGAAATTCAGCCCGATGTCCTCACGGTCGCGGAGGATGTCTCGGGGATGCCGGGGCTCTGTCGGCCTGTGGGCGAGGGGGGCATTGGCTTTGACTACCGGCTGGCGATGGGCGTCCCGGACTTTTGGATTAAGCTGACCAAAGACACCCCCGACGAAGCCTGGTCGGTGGGAAATATCTGGGGAACTCTGACCAATCGGCGCTTTAGTGAGAAGCACATTGGCTATGCCGAGAGCCACGATCAGTCCATTGTGGGCGATCAGACCCTGGCGTTTCGGCTGATGGGGCCGCAGATGTACACCGAGATGGCGATTGGCCGCGAGAGCCTTGTTGTGGATCGGGGAATGGCGCTGCATAAGCTCATCCGCCTGCTGACCTACACACTGGCGGGCGAGGGCTGGCTAAGCTTTATCGGCAATGAGTTTGGGCACCCCGAGTGGGTGGACTTTCCCCGCGAAGGCAACGACTGGAGCTACACCCACGCCCGCCGCCAGTGGTCGCTCGCCGACAGTCCGTTTCTGCGCTACCAGTTCCTCCAGGCCTTCGACAAGGCCCTGATGCACCTGCCGCAGCCCACCAGCCCCCCCGAGCTTTTGGCCCTGCACGAAGACAACCACCTGCTGGTCTACCAGAGCGCGGGGCTGGTGATCGCGGTCAACCTACACCCTACCCAGAGCCTCTCCGATCTCCGAATCCCCGTGCCCGAGCCATGTGACTATCACTTGCTCCTCGACACAGATCAGACAGCACTGGGCGGCCAAGAGCGCGTTCTCGAAAAGAGCACCTATGTCTGGGAGCCCCTTGCCGTGGGGCAGGCAGCCCAGAGTATCCAGGTCTACCTGCCCAGCCGCTGCGCTCTGGTACTTGCACCTACCAAGGCCAGGGAGTAAAGACTGCCACCCGCTTTCCACTTTAGCGTATTCGTCCCATAGGCTTGGGGCATCGCAACCAGCTCTACTGGTGTCTCCGCAGAACTTACCGAACCTAAATCCCCTGACCTCTTTATATCTCCCAAAGTCACCCAAGGAACTACCTGAAAGCCGCACCTGAGAAGCAGATTCCCATGTGGCTCAATGCCCTCAAAGGGAATCCTGTATTTTTATGAAATTTTCTTATTGATCCTTGTACTCTTCAAAAAAATAAGTTAAACTCTCTTTGTTCGAGACAAATCGGGTTCTCACCGATCACGAAAAACAAAGGTTTATGTAGCAGTGTCGGATGGGCTATGGTGCCCACAACTTCCGGGCTAGTAATGTAATACTGTTCGCAGTCATGCTTTTTAGATAGCCTAGACGATTGATTATGAATAAAGTTAAGGTGGTTTGAATTATGAAAGAAGTAATGGTTGGCATATCTGTTTTTTTATTGCTAATGAATGTTGGTTTTGCTCAGGCGGATGTGACTGCTGAGGTTGATTCAAGAATAGAAGTTCCCGTGATTAACGGGAAGATATATTATGTGAGCAACTCCTCTTCCACATATTCTCTAGCGCTATCATCAACACATTTTACGACTATTTCTGGTTTACCGTCGGTTAATCCTTACTTAACAGGTATAATGGGATGCTACCTAGGTGAAAAACAAGGACAAGTTGAAGTATTTCATCCAAAAGAATTGACTTTTATTGGCAATGGATCACAGTCACACCCTCTAACCGCAGGTAGTTATAATTTTTCTGTAGGGGCATGGCATGCTGAAGCATCGACAGATTTCGGGACTATGAATCCAAGCCAACCCGAGATTTGGGTATCAGGCGGTTATGCTACCCATGACTTCTACGTGGAAGTTGGATCGTAACCGTATCCCTAAATAGAGAATCGCTGTGAAATACTCCGGCCTTTAGGTCGGAGTATTTACTATCACAAATAAAAGGATGTTCTTGTGATTATACTTCCTCCTATCATATATTCTTTTCAAGAATATCGGGCAGTATCAACTGCAAGAATAAGTATTGAATATCCACATGTATATCTTGGGGAGTTGCTTGAAATAGTTACGAAGTTGACAGGGGTATCTCTTGAAATAAAAGATACGGATAGCATATCAGGAGAAGAGTTACTTGTTTCGTTAAAAGATATAACTATCGAAGATTTTATGGATAGTATTATTTCGATGTTTAGTGTAGGGAAAGCTGTTTGGTTCTGGGAAAAATATACAAAAAATGAAAAAATAGCATATCGTCTAGAACGATCTGTAAAAGCAAAGAAATTTCCCGCTTTTATTGAGGATCTTATAAATACAGATTTTCTGAATCAAATTGATTCATATAATGTAAAATTAAATCAGAACGATATTGTAGATATCGGAATGTCGGTGTTCAAAAATTTGAATAATGACATAAAGGATAGAATTATTCGTGAAGATATGGTTGCGGATTTTGATATTAAATCAATTAATAAACAAGATGTTTCGAGGTTGCTTGGTTATTTGACGACTGCAAAACAAATTACTCATAAGGATTATCGAGTGGAAGAGAAAGATATTGAGAAAATACAGTTATTAAAACAGGTGACTGTGGGTAGTCAGAATTTATCACTGAAGGTGAAATGGACAAACGATGGAGCATCAGGTTATTCTCTTATAAATGCGAGTATGTCTGATGATAATATAAAAAACAGAATTCTTGAAGAATGGAAAAATGATTCAGATAAAGATAATGTGAAAGGGAGAATTGTTAAGGCATCCAGTGATAAATATTCATTGAATGATTTACCTAAACCTGTCGATCGATATATGGCTAATACAATAAATCGTTTTTCTGGATCTGTAATTGCTCGACTGAAAGTTGGGAAGAATCCACAAAATGTACAAATGTACCAAGGTGAAGAACTAAAAGAATTCCTGCTATTTCTTGATGCAAAATTGGGGATCCAAAATAAGACACATAAAAACATACTTTTGTTAAATCATATTTCTCGATTTCTTGATGAAGACCGCTTGCGTCCATCTTGGTCAACGGTGCGTAGACTTAGAAAAGCAGTTGCAAGCGATGCAGATGGCTTATTGCCCGCTAGTATATTTTTTAGGGATTGTCCTCGTTTAAACTCAGGGCAACTGCAACGTCTCTCAGAAGACTTCCGAGGTCTTCAATGGGGAGCTGAACTGCAACCTTTTTTTACTTTCGCGCAAAATATTAAAGTCGAAAACCTTACAAGTCCTGGTTTGCCTTTTAGTATCATGAATCCCGCATTTGAGTGTCTTCTGGGACAGATGGAAAAATTTGATATTAATATGGCAAAAACAATAAAGGTAAAGATTGCCGATGGAAGTGCTAAACCGATAGGCTTTTCTGTAAATAATATTCAAAACCAGAAAGTCGGTACTGAACGTAAAGATCGTCGTATTAGCTTTTTTGTCTATCCTGAAAATGGAAAATTTCTAGCGGGAACAGGGTTCTTTTATACGAGTAGTCAAGCGGCGATAACGCCACCTTATTGTGCTACTCCACCATAGGTAAGGATGACTCCCCCTCCCATTATGATTGGAAGGGGAGGTATAGGAAAGCTATTTTTTGGCGGTGAGGATTTTGATCGCTTCCTGGATATAGGGGTCGGTGGCTTCGTCGCGGGTGGGCGCTCCGGTGACAGTCACATCGGGCTTGACAGGGTTCTTCTCCAGCCGGACGCCACGTGGGGTGATGTAGTCGCTCAGGGGGAGCTGGACATCAAAGCCGGTGGGCAGAGGCGCAAAGATCGAGGTGAGCACTGCCCCCGCTGAGGGCTGTCCGACCAGCTTGGCACCCCGCTCCTCACGCAGCACCGACGAGACAATCTCACTGGCGCTCGCGGAGCCCCGGTTGATGAGCACGACCACTTTCCCGGTAAAAGGCGGCTGCTTTGTGGCTTTTGTCTTACGTGTTGGGCCTTTCCACTTGGCGATCTCCACGGGGTCGGTGCTCTCTTTGCCTGTTTTTGCTTTGTACTCCGCCGCGATCTCACGAGTGATACTGACACCGGTGGGCGTCTCGGGAGGAAGCAGAAGGGAGAGAAGATGGGAGGAGTTGTTGACCAGTCCGCCGCCGTTGCTGCGCAAGTCCACGATCAGCGCCTTGGCTTTCTTGCTCGCCGCCTCCGCAAACAGTGCTTCAACTTCAGGCTGGCTGTAGCCACGGGTGAAGCTGGGGAGCATGAAGCGAGCGACTCCTGGGGCAGGCCAGGTGAGAGTGGGCTTGCGGTCGGTGGAGTAGGGCTTGCGGAGCAGCATGACATGCTTTTGCGCTCCATCTGACTTGCGCTTGATGGTCAGCAAGCTCGTCTCTCGCCCATCTTGCTCCACGGCTGTGGCACTGCGGACTGGCTGCCCTTCTACCTCCAGAATCGTATCACCCACCGAAAGCCCGATTCCAGCGGCATGGCTTCCCGGAGCGAGTGCGGAGACCGTGATACCCTCCGTGCTAGGGAGCATGCCGAGGCCAAAGCCTAGCGTCTGCCCCGTGCGCCGCTGCTGAGCGGCCGCTGGGGTGAGGAGGCGTATGTGGCTGATGCCAAAGTCGCGGAGCGCCAGATTGACCGTATTGGCAAAAGCGCGCATGTCCTCGGCCTTATCCAGCTCGGGGCGGCGTTTTTCGAGTGCGGCGGGGAGCTTGGAAAAATCGACCCCAGGCACAAAAGCCCGGCGCGCAATCGCTTGCTGGAGTGTCTCTAGCGTTTTTGTCTTGGCTTCCGCAGAGAGTGGCTGGGCAAAGGCGGCGGCAGGAAGTAGGGCAAGAAGCGAGGCGGTAAAAAAGCGGTGTTGCATGATTGCCCTTATTGTAGCACTAGTCGAGTTCTACTGGGCTTGCCTCTGCCGTAGCGCGGGCGTATGGAAACCCGCCGCGAGGGTTTGGAGAGCCTCTAGCGATGCCTGTGCCCCCGCTTCGTAGAGTAGCTC
>NZ_CBAYMC010000275.1:0-5174 GCF_964826245.1 Armatimonas sp.
GCAATACGGCGCTGCACGGGGGCTGGCTCCAGGGTGCGCAGGAGCTGGCGACACAGTCTGAGCGTGAGGGAACCCTTTCTCGTGTGGTGCTCCTCTCCGATGGCCAGGCCAATGGGGGAATTATGGATACTGCCACGATCTGTGCTCAGTGCAAGGAGATGGCGGGAGCGGGGATCAGCACGACGACCATCGGGCTGGGACGCAGCTTTAATGAGGAGCTGATGGTGGGCATGGCCAAGGCGGGGCAAGGGGAGAACTACTTCAGCCAGAGTGCCGAAGACCTCTACAAGGGTTTCGCGGAAGAGCTGGATCTCGTGGAGGCGCTGCATAGCCGCCAGCTCTCCGCAACTCTCGTCCCCGGTGCGGGCGTGATCGTTGAGGTGCTCTCCCAAGAGGAGATCCGAGCGGATGCCCCAATACCCCTCTCCGACCTGGCCTACGGCGCGGAGACATGGCTTCTGGTGCGCCTACACCATGGGGCAAAGGAGGAGGGGAGCCACGCCCTACTCTCAGTGAGCGTCTCGGGCAAGAACATGGACGGGGCGAGCTTTACGATTGCGCCGAGTCTGCTGGAGCTCCCCGCACTGGAGGCTAGCACCTGGTCTGCGCTGCCCGAAGAGGAGTTGCTCGTCAGCCGTCGAGCGGAGTCTTTGAGTGCTCGTCTCCTGCTCTCGTTGCGCCGTCGTTTGGGCCGTGGCGACCGTGCGGGTGCGGAGCGTGCGCTAGCGGAGCTACGGGAGCTGGGTGCGGAGCATGGGTGGATCGCGGACAGCGTGGTGCAGATGGAGCGGCTTCTGGAGCAGGATGTGGCGCTGGCCTCGAAGGAGGCACTCTATAAATCGCGTAAGATGCAGACACGTCTGGCGGCACCTTCCGAGAGCAGCTACACGGGCACAGAAGACGATAAGCTCGATGTCCCTACATTTCTTCGGCGACGGTAGAGAGGGATGAGGGAACATGTGGGGAAAACACACCTGATCCAACAATCTCCCGAGCTACCCAGCACTCTCCAGTCCTGGTGGGATCGTGAAGGGCTACGGCTTCCCCTCCTCCTCGTGCTCTGTGGCTCCCAGCTCTCCACCATGCGTGAGCTGGGCATGCAGACCGCCCCGCTCTTTGGCAGGTTCAACGCGGGCATCTGGCGACTGGAGCCACTGGACTATGGAGACAGCGCTCTGTTCTACCAAGACACCACTTACACCACCTCAGAGAAGCTCCTACTCTACGGTATTCTTGGCGGCACACCGCTCAGTGCAGCTCGTGGTCGCCATCGGGTTGGAAAGGACTAAGGAAATGCTGGCCGGCGGCATATTGCAATGGGCTGGGGCCGGTGATGATCCATCACGCAAGCAGTAGGCGCATCGAAAGCGAAAAATAATACCCGAAAGGGCGGATGACCGGGATTGAACCGGCTACCTCCAGAGCCACAACCTGGCGCTCTAACCAAATGAGCTACACCCGCCACGAATGCAGGCAGAATTGTATCGCGGCTCTGTCAGCTTCGCAAGTGCTCACAAAGCTCGACGATAACGCCGTCGGGATCGTGGCAGTAGCAGAGGCGCTTCTGGACTCCCTCGACAATCCGAAACGGAACGGTGACAGGTGGCGAGACAAAGCTTACGCTCGCCGCGCTGAGCTTTTGGTGCCAGCTGTCCAGATCCGTCACTTCCAAGGCAAAGTGTCGCAAGCCTTGCGTGTGTGGTAGGGCATTGGGCATCAGTGCTGTGCCCTCAGGGTTGATGTACTGCAAGATTTCAATCCGGCATCCGCCACCGTCGGGCATCACAAAGACGCAGTGTGCCTGCGCGTTTTTGCAGCCTGTCACCTCCTCAATCCACTCTCCCTGAAGCATAACATCAAAGGTCTGGCGCATCCCGAGAAGGCCGATATAGAAATCCAAGGTGCGCTGCATGTCAGCGACGACAATGTTAAGGTGGTTGATCGTCATCGGTATCAGGCGAGCTTTCGTAGGGCCTTCACAAATACCTGGGCCTGGCGTGACATTCCCAGATCGGTGGGATGAACACCATCAACCGTGCCTTCGCCATCGTCGCCCCAGGCACCGCGCATCGGGAGATAGTGCAGGTGGGGAAGTCCTTCGCGTGTGAGCTTCTCGATGGCTTCACGGGTGAGCTTGCTACGGGACGGCTCCTTGGGGTTGTCGAGAAACGCATCCCCGGCGCAGAGGATTGGGGTGGTAGGGCGCTTTGCCCGAAGCTGGCGCACAAAGGGCTCTAGGCGCTCCCGAACCTGCTCGTCGCTCATGTTGCGTAGGCAGTCGAGCACGTAGACCGAGGCGTCTAGCTCTGCCAGTAGCTCCGCCAGCGCCAGCTCCATCTTGCCATTGCCGGAGAATCCCAGGTTGAGATGCGCCCGGTCTAGTGTGCGTGCCGCGATCGCGGTAAAGGCCATGCCAGGCCGTGAGGCGCACCCGCCTTGGGTGATGGAAGTTCCGTAGAAGACAATCGGCTTGTGCTTGCGCGGCGGCGGTGGCAGAAGCGCCTGACCAGGGACGGTGCCAATTTCAAGGCGCGTGGTGCTATTGTAGAGCGGGAAGTAGACACAGAACTCACGGGGAGCGCCGCTGGCCCCTGCGACAACAATCTGATTGCCCACTTGCTGGCGCGGCTGTCCCACAGCTAGAAAACGCATCGTACCCTGGCTATCGCGCCCGTAGAGATCCACGCCGGAGACGCCTGAGGCGGGCATGTGGGGCATGGCTAGCTCGCCGCCTACCGACCAGCGGATTCCAATCTGGGGGCTCGCCGTCACAAAGCGAAAGCACATGCCGGCGCTGTGGTGCGAGAGGCTCCAAACCGACGGTGGCACGGTGGCTTGCGCTTTTGTGGGCAGACGATCAAAAGGCGCATCGGTATTTGCCCAGCCCTTGCCCTCAATCTCTTCGCTGCGGACACTCCGCCACTCTAAACCTTGTTGCTCCATACACCCCACCTCCCAAAACACCAGCCCCAGAAGTCGTCTCCGTCGCTGCGTTCTCATTGTCCTCTTAGGCATATCGTCGGCAAAATCCTGTATAGTGGAGAGGATGGAACAAGAGCCTGAGCTGCCGCCCATACCCACGAAGATCCGCTTTGCCGCGCGCTACCGGGAAGCCCCTAAGGCACGTAAAGACATCAGCCTGCGTCTTTTCGTGCTCTTGATTCTCCTGATCTCCGCCATGGGCTGGCACGGAATTCGCTCCATTGGGCAGTTTCTCTCTCTCATGGACCAGCGCTACGCCCACCCGTCGCCCTCGCCCACCCCTGAAATCGAGATTCGCTTCGAGCCCTCAGGAGCGACCAAGTGACCCTCCAGTACGATGCCAGTGAGGCAGATATTGTCCTTGCCAATCAAGAGCTCGCGGTCACACTCGAGGGAAAACAGCTCTGGCAACGTCTGCGGCGCTTTCGAATGGTGGTCGGTGGCGTTGTTGGAGCCATGACTTGGGCTCTCTCCTCGCTGCCGCTTCTCTGGCTCCCGCTCTATGTGATTGGCTGCGTGCTTCTTCTTGGCGTCTTCCTCGACTCCGCCCTGCGCCGAAACGATATCCGCATGACGATCCGCCGCCTTGTCAAAGACAGCAAGGGAAAGGGGATTGTGGGGGAGCGCCGCATGACGCTCACTCCCGAGGGGCTGGTCGTGGTTTCGGAAACCGGGAGTCAGACCGTTTTCTGGTCGGCTTTGGAAAAACTGCTGGAGACACCCAGTTTTCTACTTTTTCAGAGATCCGAGCGCGACTACGTTCTCTTGCCAAAGCGTGTCTTTACCACGCCGCAACATCAGGCAGAGTTTCTCGCCGCCGTCGAGCGCTTCCGTCAGGGGCAGGCACAATCAGGCGCTGAGCCGCTTAAGCAAACCCAGGCGTGGTATCAGAGCAAGGATCAGGTGGGGTAGGCCATGGCAGTATGGCGCGTGGAGCTACTAGGGGGGCTTCGGGTGAGAGGTGAGAGTGGTCTTATCACCCAGTTCCCGGCACGAAAGACAACCGCACTGTTGGTCTTGCTTGCGCTACGCCCTGAACGCGTCCAGCCCCGTGAGGAGCTCGCCGCCCAGCTCTGGCCCGACGCCCCGTTTGAGAGCAGCCGCAATAGCCTCAAGCAAGCCCTCTCGGTGCTTCGCAAGCAGCTTGGCCCGATCTTTGAGACGACGCACTTTGGAATTCGCCTCTGCCCGGGCATGGTCGAGACCGATGTGGCGCAGTGGGAGGCACTGTTCCAGCAGGGACGCTACCGGGAGGCAGAGACCCTCTGGCGTGGCGAGCTTCTGCCCGGCTACTACGAAGACGGGATCGTGGCCGAGCGGGAGCAGCTCAATGCGCTCCGAGAGTCTGCCTGCCCTGAGGATGCTCCCTGGCGTGAGCGGCAGGTGGTGCTTCCTAGCCTCCTCACACGGTTTGTTGGGCGCGATGCCCAGCTCTCCCAATTCGCAGCGCTTCTCCAGACGGAGCGCTGGATCACTCTTGTCGGGCCGGGAGGGATGGGCAAGACGCGGCTGGCGATTCAAGCCGCTCAGCAACAATCGCTTCATGATCTCTATTTTGTCTCGCTTATCGAGCTTCAGAGCCCAAGTCAGCTTCTGGCTGTTATCGCTGAGGTCGTGCGGCTACCTCTGAGCGCAAGCCAGGATCTGTTCGAGACACTGGTTGGTTTTCTTGCAGATCGCCCCACGCTTCTGGTCTTGGATAATGCGGAGCATCTTGAGCGCACGGAGCTGGCCTCTCTCTGTCAGCGCTTGCTAGAGCGTCTCCCACAGCTGCGTTTGCTCGTCACCTCGCGGCAGGTGCTGGGCGGGGGCGGGGAGTATCGGTTTGCCCTGCCTACCCTACCAATCATGCATGAGGCAGTGCCACTTTTCTTAGATCGTGCGCGACGGTGGGCACCGGATTTTGCCAACTCCGACGAAGTCGCGCGCCTCTGTGAACTTCTGGAAGGTATTCCACTTGCCATTGAACTCTGCGCCGCTTGGGTGGGAGCCCTGACCGCCCCACAGATGCTGGCACGCCTAGAGCAGCACGACACGCGCCTGCTCTCTGGCAAAGACAGCACCCTCCCCAAGCGGCACCGCAGTGTGGAGGCCGCCTTTCAAGGGAGCTATGGGGCGCTCACGGCGTCCCAGCAGCAGCTTCTCCGAGACTTGACGGTGTTTCAGGGCGGGTGGACTCTGGAGGCGGCAGA
>NZ_CBAYMC010000276.1:0-5131 GCF_964826245.1 Armatimonas sp.
AAGCCGTAGCCGGTCGTAGACATCGTCGGAGCGCTCTTGATCGGATTTGTCGAGATCACGGATTGCCTTAAAGACAAAGAGGGTCTCGCCGCCTAGCCCAACGGGCATCTCCGCATGGGCAGTGCCACCTAAAAGGACGAGAGCGGCTGTGGTGAGGATGTAGTTGATTTTCATTTTTATTTCTTATTTAATTCGTTAGTTATGGAGAGGAACACAGGATCCAGTAGCCGATTTTTTTTGTGCCTTACGCTAGGATTCGTCCTTTTTTGCGGTATATGCTGCTCCATTTCCTAGTGCAAGGCCGGTTTTCGTATCG
Source organism: Armatimonas sp. (assembly GCF_964826245.1). Lineage (NCBI taxonomy): Bacteria > Bacillati > Armatimonadota > Armatimonadia > Armatimonadales > Armatimonadaceae > Armatimonas > Armatimonas sp. Next base: position 317 of record NZ_CBAYMC010000276.1, read on the forward strand.
CCTTTGAGCGTCTTGTGGACTGCAAACACCCCTAGATCAATCCCGAGGTTGCGTATATCGTTCTTGTCTTTTTCTCTGTCTGACTTCTTTCGTAAAATCCAGATGCCGTATAAGGAACCAGGTTCCCCCTAATGACCTATGAGCCTCAGATAGATGCAGACACAAATGAAATACTATGGCTGGCGGATGGCAGTTGTTTTTAGCCTTTTTCTCTCGCTTTTGATTGGGGATGCCTACCTGGCCAATCGCTCGACGCAGGGCTTGACCGAGGCGCAAGAGCGCGTTGCCCATACCTGGGAGGTGCGCGTGAAGCTGCGCGACACACAGATCCAGTTTGAGAAGTCGATCTCGGCGGGCCGGGGCTACGTCCTCCTCGACGATGTCTCTAATATCCAGACCATGGAAAATGCCCAAGAGGCGATGAAAACCGATATTGACACGCTCAATACACTGGTCAAAGACAATGCCGAGCAGCTAGAAAACATCAAGAAGCTGCGCGTGATTGTTGAAGACGAGGTTCGCGTTGTGGCGGAGGCGGTGAGCCATAAGCAGAAGCTGGGCGAGCTCTGGAAAGCGGATACGTCGCGGGCTTTTACGATGCGGGCGCTCTCCTCGAAGAACTACACCACGGCGCTTCTGGCCTGCCTCAGTGATATGGAGCGGGAGGAGAGCCACCTCTCCCTCGCACGCCACACGGAGGCGAGGTCGTTTGAGCGCCAGACCCGCCTGACGATCTTTGGAGCGGCGGGCATTGCGTGCGCGGCTTTGGTGGCAACCTTTATTCTGGCCTATCTCATGCTACGCGAGCGGTTCCGAGGCGAGTCGGTGATGCGCCTGGCCAACACGGAGCTTGAGGCCCGCGTCGGGGACCGCACGGAGAGCCTTCAGCAGGCCAACGAGCACCTTCAGATAGCCAACAACGAGCTAGAGGCTTTCTCCTACACCGTCTCGCACGACCTGCGGGCTCCCCTGCGCCACATGGTCGGTTTTGCCGAGCTGCTGGAGCAGAAGTCTGCAGGGCTTTTAGACGAATCAGGGCAGCGCTATCTCAACCTGATCAAAGAGGCGGGCCTTCGCGCGGGGCGGCTCATTGATGATCTACTAACGTTCTCGCGCATGAGCCGCGCTGAGCTGCGCCACAGCCTGATCCCCATGCAGGAGATCGTGGACCGGATCTGTGGGGAGCTCAATGAAGAGTACCCGGCACATAAAATCCGCTGGGAGGTCATGCCGCTTCCCAATATCTGGGGTGATCCGGTGCTGGCCAACCAGGTCTGGCGAAACCTACTCGACAATGCCGTGAAATACTCCAGCAAGCAAGAGACTTCCCAGACTACGGTCGGGTACCGCAAGACCAGCACGGAGCTGGAGTTCTCCGTCCGCGACAACGGGGTCGGCTTTGACATGTCGCACGCCGAGAAGCTCTTTGGGGTCTTTCAGCGCCTGCACGAGACCGAGGACTTCGAAGGGACAGGAATCGGGCTGGTGACCGTGCGCCGCATTATCGTCCGACACGGAGGCCGCACCTGGGCGCAGAGCGAGCCCGGCCATGGCGCGATCTTCTACTTCTCACTGCCTCTCGCGTGCCTGGAACAGCCACTATGAAATCCATTTTACTTGTCGAAGATAACCCCAATGATATTGAGCTTGCCCTGGGCGCACTCAATGGCTACGTGGTCAAGCCCATTGATTTTGGGCAGTATGCGCAGGCACTTCGATCCATCAGTAGCTTCTGGACAAAGACCAACGAACCACCGCACGACTCTGAGCTGCCACAGTGAGAGTGTATCAACTGTTGCACCTGGAAGACAGTCTCAATGATGCGGAGCTGGTTCGGGCGTATCTTGGAGAGTCTGATATTTGCTGCCATGTCACGCTTGTCACCAATCAAGCGGACTATCTCCAGTCGCTCACCGAAAACCCACCCGAGCTGGTCATCTCGGATTTTCGGCTGCGTGGCTTTGATGGCATTGAGGCGTTTCGGCTCCTGCAACGGCACGATCCCAGAACTCCTTTTATCTTATTTTCGGGAGCACTGGGTGAGGGCCGCGCGGTGGAGTGCCTAAAGATTGGGATGACGGACTTTCTTCTCAAGCACCACCTGGATCGCCTGCCGCCCTTGGTCGAGCGTGCGCTTCGTGAGGCGCGAGAGCGCCGGGAGCGGCTCGTCGCGTTGGCCGAGATCGAGGACCTGAACCGACGGCTCCAGCTCGCGATTCGCGAGAGCCAGCACCGCATCAAGAACAACCTGCAGGTGCTCCTGGGGTTGCTTGAGGCGATTCGGCTTGAGAATTCCGAGAGTAGCTCGCTGACCCGGCTGGCAAGCCATATCCACGGGCTAGCGACTCTGCACGATCTGCTACTCCACCAGACCAGCGTTCCCGGAGCCGCGCCGGACACGGTCCCTGCACGCTTCGCCCTGGAGCGCTTGATTCCTGCGATGGCCACCGGGCTCTGGCCACGGACACTTACCCTGGAGGCTGATGACATCGCACTGAGTATTAAGCAGCTAAGCGCACTCTCTTTAGTGCTCAATGAGCTGGTCTCCAATGCGATTAAGCACGGTCAGGGGGCAATCTCGATCTCCCTCAAAGACCGAGGCGATTACCTTCATCTAGAGGTTAGCGACGAGGGTCCTGGTTTCCCTGAGGTCTTCGATCCGAGTAAGCTCTCTAGCGTGGGCCTGAGCATCATCGAGAGCATTGGCACGTGGGATCTGGCGGGCACCCTGAGCTACGAGACCGCTCCCCTTGGGGCACGGGTGCGCCTGCACTTCAAAAAATAGAAAACCGGGAGCACGAAGCTCCCGGTTTTTATCTTTGTTCTGTTTGGTGCGGCGCTACGCAATCGCAAGATCACCCATTTTCCGCAGCATAGACTCGCGTGCCCGGAAGAGGCGGGACTTAATCGTCCCCATCGCAAGCCCGGTTTCTTTGGAGATCTCCTCAAACGAGCGGCACTGATCATAGTACAGATCGCAGAGAATGCGCTGGTGCTCGGGGAGCGAGAGCAGGGCTTTTTTCAATCGCTCGGTCAGCGCTTCTTTTTCGGTGCGCTCAATTAAAATGGTGGCCGGGTTCTCATGGGGATCTGCACAGAGCACCGCGTCGCCGCTGGCCTCTAGCACAGCCTCTAGGGAAGTCTGGAGCGGCTGGCGGCCTTTGCGACGCCATGCCTGATAGATCTCGTTGATGGAGACGCGCTTGATCCAGCCGGGTAGGGTTCCGATGAACTTACAGGAGTTGATGACATGAAAGATATGGAGGTAGATCTCGGCGTCCATGTCCTCCGCATCTTGGCGGTTAGAGGACATGCGTGTGGCCGTTGCACGGATCACCGAGCGGTAGCGCCCTACGAGGGCATGGCGGGCATCGGTATCTCCGGCCTTGCTACGGTCGAGGAGCTGTTGATCGCTCAAGCGCTCTAGGGAACGAGACGAAAGATACGAGGCGGGCATTGGAGTCGAGTAGGTCATTTTAACTTGCATGGTTGTTCTCCGTGGCACAAACAAAAAAGTCAGAATTACTTCGCCGAGATGAATCAACATCTCGAAGCGAGGCAATCCTGACCTCAATGTTTTGCATGACGAACAGGGCCAAGCAAATATTTTATGAAAGCAACTGACTGGTATCAGAAATTATCTGATTCAGTGCACACATCAATAGTATTACCGGGTTTATCAGATAAGTCAAGAAGTATTTTTAAAACTTGAGAATTAAATTAGGAAGAAAGTAACTCGTCTGCACGAATCACTTCCAAAGAGACATACTTCAGAGTTTGAGATTTATCTCGGGCGCTCTTCTGAAGTTTACGAAATGCATCGGATTCGGAGAGCTGCAAGCGCAGGCTCAGGATTCCCTTGGCCCGCTCCACGAGCTTTCGCGTTTCGAGCGTGTCACGGAGATCGGTGTTTGCCTGGTAAGCTTCTTTGAGGACATCAAAGCGTGCCAGCGCGGTTCGAACGGCGGGGGCGATCTGCTCGACAACCACAGGCTTGACTAAGTACGCACAGGCCCCAGCGCCGATGGCCTCACCCACCAGGACTTCGTCGCTATAGGCCGTGAGCATGATGATCGGAATCGGCGATTCGTCGGTGATCAGACGTGCCGCCTCGATACCGCTCATCCGTGGCATATTGATATCCATAATCACAAAGTCGGGCTTTAGTGTCCGTGCCGCCACGACTCCTTGCTCTCCATCCGAGACGGCGCCGACCACATCATAGCCTGCGGTTGTGAGCGCCCGCCGCAATAAAAGAATCGTCATCCCTTCGTCTTCCACGAGAAGGGCTCTTAGTTTTGTACTTTTACTTTCTTCCATGGTCTCCATCACCTCGTTTGACAGCTCAAAAAGAGCAAGACCTGATGAGGCCTTGCTCCTTTCCGCTGGGAGAGCTAGCCGTGTCTAAGCGACAACTTCCTCGACAACCCGCTTTGACTTTCGGCTCAGGCGGTTCCGAAGAGACTTGGAGCGCTTCTGAATCGCATTCCGCGTTTCTTTACCGGAAGCGGGCGCGGACAGCACCATGGCGACTGCCCCAACTGTTGCTCCTAATACAATACCACCCACCACTGCAATTGGTTTATTCATGTGTCTATAGATCCTCTCGTTTTCTCATGGGATCGTATGTTGCTCGCTGCCTTCCGGTTCCTCAAAAAATCAACGGAACCAAGCCTGGGCCTCCAACATAAAGTCCGTTGATCCCCCTAACATAAAGAAAGAATCAAAACCATGAATGAGCCTCTCAAAGATAAAATCTCACCTTACGCAGTGCCGAGTTGATAAAATGGGTTTGGCCCCATGACGGCCTGAAAA
>NZ_CBAYMC010000277.1:0-5083 GCF_964826245.1 Armatimonas sp.
GGCAGCTCTCTCGGACAAACTTCTACACGATGGCCTTTACCAAGCTGACACTGGCTCCTGGTGAGCGGAAAGTCGTCACCGCCGCCTGGGCCGTCGGAAACACGCCGCCGGGTACCTATGACCTGGTGGGCTACCTCCCGACAACTGGCAGCAAGAGCGCCGAAGCCATCGGCACGATCACGGTTCTTTAGTTACTCCCGGCCTTGTTGGACGAGGGCGCGGGCCGCTTGGAGCGCTAAAAGATACGACATCGCGCCAAACCCGACGATCTGCCCGACAGTTGCAGGGGAGACGACCGAGGTGCGCCGGAACTCGTCGCGGGCGTGGACATTGGAGAGATGCACTTCAATGGCGGGAAGGCGCACCGCCTTGAGAGCATCCGCGATGGCGTAGGAGTAGTGGGTGTAGGCTCCCGGATTGATCACGATGGCATCTGCCCAGTCCGCCGCTTCGTGGATGGCGTCAATGAGGACGCCTTCATGGTTGCTCTGGAGCATTTTTAGCTCGATGCCAAGCTCTTTGGCATACTCCTTAATGCGCTTGCAAAGCTCGTCAAATGTCATGGTGCCATAGACATCGGGCTCACGCTGGCCGAGTAGGTTGAGGTTGGGGCCATTGAGCAAGAGAACGTGGAGACTGCCAGTGGGAGTGAGCTGCATCGTGAGAGATTCCTATTTTTGTTTGTCTTGCGCATTATTTTGCGCGGCAGGAGCGGGGGCTTTGAGGTCATCAGGGCGCAGATCGGGGAAGCCTTCGGTGAAGGGGAAGTGATGTTTCCCTGAGCTGCAGTGCAGTCCTTCCCCATTTTCCTTGAGTATCAGAGGTGCGGGAGGGACGCATTGCGGACAATGTAGCCACTCGATAAAGGAACTTGGAGGGATCATGGCTAAATTGTACCCGATGGGAACAAGTGCTCTGGTTGCGTCGTCAACGTACTCAGGAGTATAATGCCCGGAAGTGGGTCCTAGGTGGGTCTGCTTGTGAGTACTAAGAGGATAAGCTATGACATCCAAACTGCTGGTTCGCAAGGTTCGTGCGGGGTTTACCCTGATAGAGCTGCTCGTCGTGATCGCGATTATCGCGATTCTCGCCGCTATTTTATTTCCCGTCGCGGGAACCGTCCAAGAGAGTGCTCGGCGTGGCGCGACAATGTCGAACCTCCAGAAGATTCACCAGGCGATCTCGGCCTACGAGCTGGACAACCGCGAGTACCCCGAGTTTCTCTTTGGTCCTGCAATCTGTAAGGCCAATGGCCTGCCCGATGGTAGCTGCGCCCCCGCGAACTTCTACACCATGAAGGAAACCGCCGCGCTGGTCACTGGGCGTTACCGCTCCACCGACCCTGAGTACTTGGCCTCGCGCAACGCTCGCCGGATCTTTAGCAAGTCTCTCTATCCCGAGTATATTCGCGATCTCGATACGTACAAGAGTGGTAATAACGTGACGCGCACGCCGGACAACCAAGTGGGGCTTGCGGCAAGATACAGCCTTCTGAATGGAGCGAGCTACTTGCCGCGCACGGCGGCCTCTAACCCCGCTTTTGCGCCTCAGTCTATTCCGTTCTATGCCTACGACTCGTTTGATGCCAGCCCTGCGATTACGGACATCATCTCTGGTGCGATCAATAACAACGCTCTTGTTGCGCGCTACTCACGGCTGTGGACAGGGATTGTGGACAATGCGACACTGGATGCTCTGTCCCCGGCAAATGCTCAGATCTACCAGCGCCAGCTCTTCTGGGCGCGTCCGCCTGCGGAGACGGTGGTGACCATGACGACCCACCACGTGCCAAAAGGCAAGATTCTCGTGCTGTTCCAGAGTGGTACGGCCAAGGTGCTCGATGTTCGCAAGCTAGGACAGGTGCCCTCGGCAGCCCCTGCGGGTGACTATCAGTTCTGGCAGCTCAGTAACTAACACAGGAGGGTGGGGAACATTCCCTGCCCCCTTGCGGTCGTAGAGGAGCCTGACGCAGCTTGCGGCAGGCTCTCCCACTCCGAGAGAGAGTAGACAAAGCGCAGCGATGAAAATAAGAGACGCGGTAGAGAAAACAGTCAAGCTGAACCTGAGGGCCACCTCGCTGGTTGAGGTTCTTGTGGTTCTGGTGATCCTCCTGATCGGGGTGTTCGCCATTATCCAGGTCTTCCCTCTGGGCTTTACCCTCCTGCGCAACAGCGAGAGTCGTATAAATAGCACTCGGCTTGCGCACGGGCTGATGGAGAAGGTGCAAAGTGACTCCGCGAATCTTCCCAATGCCGTGACCTACTCGTACTTTAGCTGGAATGGGAGCCGGTTTGTCCGCCAGTTTGTGATGGACCAAGATCCGGATGATCTCTCCACCGACCCGTCCAATCCCTACTACAACGACCTGAACAAGTTCCGTTTAGTGGTGGGTGAGCCAGTCAAGATTGGCCTTCCTACCCCGACTGCAAGTGGGAACTCCGGTTCGGCCTACATGGCAAAGCTAGGGCCGATCTACATGGACGAACTTGTGGGTAATCCCAACGCGGCTCCTACCACTCAGGTTGACCGTGACTACTTCAATCTCTTTCTGGCGGTCAATAGTGCACCGCTCAATGTCTCTAATGGAAACTACCGGGTTGATCCCAATTTCTACCGAACACGGCTCTCGGGGCCGCAGAACTGCTTGGTGGATGAGAACGAAGATGAGAACGGTGGAGCCTGGATCCTCTTCTATCCCGCCGCTACAGACCGTGTCTTTACCGTGCGCTTTACCCGCCTGAAAAACGACCACGACGATACGACCAACGATCAGGCCTACGCGGTCACGGATAAGGTCTACGTTCCCGCAAACTTCTACGGCTGGAAGCAGCTCTGCGATCCTGCTGACACGGACTACGCCCCGACCGACGATAAGACGTTCAATCCTGACGATGCGATCCTGCCAGGGAGTGAGGTCGTGACCCGTGAGTTTACGCGTCTGGCGGCAGGTGCCAGCTGGACTGCGGACAATCCTGCGACGCCCACTATAGATGAGAGCGACCCTTATGAGTACAAGCTCATCTCGCCGAACCTAACGCGGGCAAGTGGTGCGACTGCTGACAAGCCGTATGCCAACCCTGGCATTCTTCTCTTTAACCCACAAGGCGCACGCTTTGGCAATGGCAAAGACCCATTCAAGGCCTACATTGACTACGCCGTTCTGGACTGGCACATTATTCATGATGACCGCGATGTTCCGATTGTGGCGGCGGGCTCCGATGGTGAAGTGCCGGTGCGCACGACCCTGACGCGGCTCAAATCGCTGGACTACGTCAACCCGGATAACACATTCTACGAGGGAATCTTCCCCCCAGGCGACACGGATATCAATGCCAACACCGACATCATGATCATCCGGCTTGACACGGGAGGGATTCTCAATAGTGGCCAGAGCGGTCGCCCTGGTGACTATGGCCTGCTCAAGGCAGGAACCGCAGGGCAAGCGGCACTCGACTACTGGGTCAACTCCGATCCTAAAACGGGCTCGTATGCCAATGGCGTGCTCTATATCAATAGCAACACTGTCGCCCCGGGAACCCCGATCCGTATTCTCTACAAGGCACAAGGAGACTGGGGAGTTGCCTTGACCAAGGCGATCTCTACCTACCGTGAAACCAGTGCTGGGTGGGTAGGCACGTGGGCCAATGTCAGCCTAGATCCTCTTGACCCCACCGAAGATCGGTTCGTAGATACCTCAATGCCGGATAAGTTCTGGCGCGATACAACAGCAGGTGGCATTGCGAGCCTCTACTTTGCACGCACGGAACTCAATAAGTCCATGGTAGTCACCTTGATGGCCCGGTCTAGCGCCTCGGCACCTTGGCGGCGCATGCAGCCAAAACAGCTCACCATTGATACTCCCAATCAGGTCACCGTGGGGGGCAATAACAATGTGAACGTTGCGTATGTGGACGTGACCAAGTACCTAAGGCAGTTGGGCTGGGATGGGGCTGGCGATAACTGGCGCGTCGTGGGCGATATCAAGGGCGCAACCGCCAAGAGCCGTGTGATCTGGAAAGATAGCCTGGAGCGAAAATCCCCGTGGCGTATCCAAGACCTGGATACCTACCTGACCCAGTCTATTCTGAAGTAGAGAGAGTGCGAAAGATAAAACCGATGCAGCAAAGTATAGCAAGGATCATTCGGGGGCAGCGGGGCTTCACCATGACGGAGCTCCTGGTGGTGATCGCCATTACCTCGATTCTGCTGGGGCTCCTCTTTATCCCCATTACCCAGGGCTTCAACCTGACCCGTAAGGCTCAGAACCAGGTTCAGGCCCAGACCCAGGCGCGCAACGGTATCCAGCAGATGTCGCGGGAGATCTCTCAGGCGTCTTTGGTGCTCGACAATAGCAGTGCTGCCTTGAACTACCCTCTCAAGTTCTCGGTCAACACCGACATGACTCCCACGGGCAATGGACAGCCCACGACGGTGCATACCTGGGTCAATGGAACCAATGTCTTTCCGGCGCGGGTTCTCTACTCCAAGCTCGATCTGGTGATCTCCGGCAAGCTTCCCAACGCTGGCACGAAAGATCCGACCACGGGCGATGTGATTGGGGGCTCGCAGCTTCGCTTCCCGCTTGCTTTGGGAACGCGGATGGTGCGCTACTTTATCGGGCTAAAGGACAACACGCGGCCCTACTCCAATATCTACCAGAGCCGTGTCCATAGCGCCCCGACCAATAGCATCAATGGGCCGACCGAGTTTCCGTTTCAGGGCGATGCGAACCTCAATCCCTTTGTGCTCTACCGCGCGGAGTTCGATCCCAACGACCCGAAGCTCTTTAATGCGGCAAACTACGGTAGCTCGCTGGAGGATCAGGGGGGCTTTAACGACCCCAACTTCTTCTACAACTATAATTTGGCGTCTAACGGTGCGAGCTATGCGGCCAACTGGAAAGCGATCTCGTCTGCGGTGGTGGATGGCCCCAACCAAGACGTGATTACCTGGGTCAAGGACGATGCCAATGATCTCGTGCTTACCACCCCGTTTCGTCCGCTGGCCTCGTTCTCCCCGAGCAGTGTGACGGGGGATACCGCCACGCCTGCCTTCCTGAGCGCGACCGCGTCGGAGTCGCCCA
>NZ_CBAYMC010000278.1:0-5025 GCF_964826245.1 Armatimonas sp.
CGGGAAGTTTGAGGCCGAGATCGTCCCGATCACCCTCCCCGACGGCACTGCCATCACCCAAGATGAAGGCATCCGCGCCGAGACAACTCTGGAAGGGCTTGCGGGGCTGAAGACACCCTTTGGCGGCGTCATCACGGCGGGAAATGCCAGCCAGCGCAGCGATGGGGCGGCGGCGGTTTTAATGACCACAGAAGCGCTCGCCCAAGAGCACGGCCTCAAACCCCTCGCTCGCTTTGTCGGCTATGCCACGGCGGCAGTAGACCCGGTTCACTTTGGCATCGCGCCCGCCGCCGCGATCCCCAAGCTCCTGAGCCGCACGGGCGTGGGGCTAGACCAAGTAGGTCTGATTGAGTTCAACGAGGCCTTTGCCGCGCAGGCGCTTGCCAGCCAGAATCACTTTCCGCTGGACTGGGAGCGTGTCAATGTCAATGGCGGCGCGATTGCCCTAGGCCATCCCCTCGGAGCCACTGGGGCACGGCAAACCGTCACGCTCCTGCACGAAGCCCAGCGGCAAGATCAAAAGGGGCGCTACGGCATGGTCACCATGTGCGCCGCCCTCGGAATGGGAGCCGCCGGGCTCTTCGAGTTTCTGTAACGCCTGGAGGAAATTCTTTACCTCACACCGAAGTGAGAGTGTGGAGGATTATCATGACCAAGGACGGCAAGGTTGGGGTTGGGATTATCGGGTTTGGGGGGATTGCGCGGGGGGCGCACTTAACGAGTGGCTATCGGAAGCTCCCGGAGTGGTGCGAGGTGGTGGCGGCGGCGGATATTCTGCCGGAGCGCTGCGCGGAGGCGAGTGGGCAGTTCGGAATCCCGACAACCTACGACGACTACCACCAGCTTTTGGAGCGCGACGATATTGATGCTGTCTCGGTGTGTACGGGCAACTACGCCCATGCGCCGATCACCATTGCGGCGCTGAAGGCCGGAAAGCACGTGCTCTGTGAGAAGCCGATGGCGATGAACGCCGACGAGTGCAAGGCGATGATCGCGGCGCAAAAAGAGACGGGAAAGAAGCTGCAGATCGGCTTTAACATGCGCTACTCCCCCGGAGCGCAGAGCCTGAAGCGGGCGGTGGAGAACGGGGAGTTTGGCGAGATCTATCATGCGGCGGCGCGTGCGATCCGGCGGCGGCGCGTGCCGTCCCAGGGCGTCTTTATCAACAAAAAACTCAACGGCGGCGGGCCGCTGATTGATATTGGCGTGCACATCACCGACATGACTCTCTGGCTGATGGGCCATCCCAAGCCGGTCGCCACGGTGGGGAGTGCGGTCTGTAAGATGGGCAAGACGCCGGGGCTCGTGGCGGAGTGGGGGGCGTGGAATACCGAAGCCTACACCGTCGAGGACTTTGCCAGCGCCTACGTTCGCTTTGAAGACGGGCGCACGATGACACTTCTGGCCTCGTTTTTAGCCAATATTGACCAGGAGCACTTCGACACCCAGCTCTTTGGCACGGGAGCCGGTGCGTTCTTCGATGCCAACGCCGGCAAGTACACGCTCTACCGTGAGGAGTTCGGCACCCTCACCGACACCACGACCGGCTGGCTTCCCCATGTCGCGAGCACGCATGGCAAGGAGATCGAGATGTTTCTCAAGGCCATTCGTGAGGACATGACCATTGAGGAAGTCGGGGCCGCGACGGGGGAGCAGGCGCTGATGGTAACCCAGATCATGGATGCGATCTACAAGTCCAGTGAGGTAGGGGGTGAGGTTGCAATCTCCTAAAAGCCGAGGCATGGTGAAGACGGGCGGCATGGTAGCAAGTGCCGAGCCGCTCGCTTCCCAGGTGGGCGTGGATATACTGCGGCGCGGTGGCAACGCCGTGGACGCTGCGGTGGCGGTGGGCTTTGCGCTGGCCGTGACTTATCCTCAGGCAGGTAATCTGGGCGGTGGTGGGTTTCTGATGTGGCGGCGCTGCAGCGGCCAGACGGCGGCGATCGACTACCGCGAGATGGCGCCAAGCGCGGCGTTTCGCGATGTCTACGCCGGCAAAGCGGACGAGGGCGGGCCGACGGTCGGCTGGCGGGCATCGGGGACTCCGGGAACGGTGGCGGGGCTGGCGCTGGCGCACAAAAAATATGGCTCTGGGAAGCTCTCGTTTGCGGAGCTGATCGAGCCCGCGCGTGCGCTTGCCGCTGAGGGTTTTACCTCTCCTGCATCGCTAACCCGCTCCCTGACCAGCTACATCGCGCTGCTCTCACGCTACGAAGCGTCTAAGGCGATCTTTGTGGGGATTGCGGAAGGGCAGAAGTTTCGTCAGCCAGAGCTGGCGGCAACCCTGGCACGGATTCAGAAACACGGCCCGCGTGAGTTCTACGAGGGCGAGACGGCGCGGTGCATTGCCAGCGCCATGCGTCCCCATGGCTGGATCAACGAGCGCGATCTTCGTGGCTACGAAGTCAAAGAGCGTCAAGTGGTCACGGGGCGCTACCGGGGGCATGGGATTATCTCCATGCCCCCACCGTCGTCGGGAGGGGCGGTGCTGATCGAGATCTTAAATATCTTGGCAGGCTTCGAGCTGGGGCGTAGGGGCTGGGAGAGTCCGCTTCGCTGGCACCTGATGGTCGAGGCGATGAAGCGAGCCTTTGCGGATCGTGCGGAGTACTTCGGCGACCCGGACTTTGTGCGCGTGCCTGTCGCCAAGCTCACCGAGCCCGCCTACGCAGCCCACTGGCGCGAGGGAATGGACCTGCGCCACGCCACGCCAAGTAGCGCAATTCGGGCGGGGCAGGCGAGCGACGAGCCACTTCACACGACACATTTCTCGATCCTCGACCGCGACGGCAATGCGGTCTCGAATACCTACACACTCAACGGCCCCTACGGCTCGGGCGTCACGATTCCCGGCACCGGGATTCTCATGAACAACGAGATGGACGACTTTGCCGCCAACCCTGGTCAGCCCAATCGCTATGGCCTGATTCAGGGCGAGAACAACGCGGTCCGGGCGAGAAAGCGCCCGCTTTCGTCCATGACCCCGACTTTTGTGACGGCTCCTGAGGGCGCTCTGAAACTCATCATCGGCTCTCCCGGTGGCCCGACGATTATCAATACCGTGCTCCAGGTCATCTTAAATGTTGTGGATCACCAGATGCCCATCGCCGAGGCGATCGCCGCGCCGCGTGTTCATCACCAGTGGCTCCCCGATGAGATCGGCGTGGAGAAGCACCTTCCTGAGAGCGTAAAAATTGGCCTAGAGCGCCTCGGGCATGTCTTTGGCAAGCCCCGCACACTTGGCGACGCACAAGGGATTCTTATCGCCCCAGACGGCACCGTAAGTGGTGCCAGCGACCCGCGCGGCTCAGGCACGACCATCAGCGGATAAAAAGTGCCTTCGGTACCGAACAGTCTAGGGAAGACGGAGAGCTGAAGACATCAAAGGGCATGGTTCTCTATCGGCTCGCCGCTCGAGTTTGGTACGTAAATGAAAGGCACTACTCCAGGTTGGGGCAGTTGCGATACAATAGCCGCCGTGGAAGTGACTTTTCTGGGGACAGGCTCGGGGGCACCGTCGCGCGCACGAAATGTCTCCGCGACGGCCCTACACCTGCCGCAACGAGGCGAGTGGTGGCTCATTGACTGTGGCGAGGGGACGCAACAGCAGATCTTGCGTGCCTCCCATATCCGCCTCTCGCAGCTCACCCGTATTTTTTTGACGCACCTGCACGGTGACCATCTTTTTGGGCTACCGGGCTTGCTGGCCTCACGGGCACTGGCGCAAGGCGGGGTTGGCCCCGTCACGATCTACGGACCGGAGGGCGTGGAAGCTTGGCTGAAAGCCACGTTGCGAGCTGCCGGGATGCGCTTTGGCTTTCCTGTCTCCTTTGTCATTGTAAAACCGGGCGAGATCTGTAGCGAGGGCGAGTTTACCGTGACGGCGGCTCCGGTGCGCCATCGAATCGAGGCCTATGCCTATGCCATTCGCGAGGCTGAGCAGGCGGGACGCTTTGATGTGGAGGCTGCTGCGACGCTTGGGATTCCGGCGGGGCCGCTCTATGGGAAGCTAAAAGCCGGGCAGGGCATCACGCTCGCCGATGGCCGCGTAATAGAGGGAGCCTCCCTTGTTGGCCCCACCCGCCCCGGTCGCTGCGTGGTGTTCTCGGGCGACACGGGCCCTGCACCTGAGCTGGTTCCCCTCGCAAGGGCTGCTGACTTACTCATCCACGAGGCCACTTACTCGGAGCAAGACCGTGACTTGGCCGACCGCGCCGCACACGCCACAGCAACCCTTGCCGCCAATGTCGCACGTGACGCGGGAGTGCTCTCTCTTGTCCTGACACACTTCTCCGCGCGCTACGAAGGCGGCGAGAGTGAGGTAAACCTAGAGACGCTGCTAGACGAAGCCCGTGCCATCTTCCCGGAAACCCGCCTCGCCCACGACTTTTTGCGTATCAGTGTTCCACGCCGAGAGCACTAAGTTTTTTTCACGCAGGAGATCACGGCATCGGTGATGAGCCGCGAGACTTTCCAGCGCCAGGTGGCATTGCGGGCGGAGTTGAGATCGCTACGATTGGACATCGTGGCTAGCTCAATTAGCACACTCTGCAGAACCGGGTTGTGCTCCGGGTTGAGCACGCCTAGATCGCGTGCTTTTGGCACCCCACCTCGCCGCTGACCCGCCAGCCCCGACGTGCGCCAGCGGTTGGCGAGCGCATTGGCGAGCTGGGGCGACTTGCCACGCCGGATGTCGTAGCAGATCAGTCCCCCGTGCCAGCGGCTCTCGCTGAGCGCATCGTAGTGCAGGGAGAGAAAGAACACGGGGTGGCGTGCTCCCCGCGTTTGCCAGACCTTTGCCGCAAGCTGTGCCCTGCGATAGAGATCCTCCGGGCTCTCGTGCTGCCGAACCCCGACATACTTATTGTCTATCGTGAAGCGGGCATCACGGGGCGCTTCAAGCGGTGGCTCAGACTTCCCTTCGTGAGGAACAATGGACAGAGCGCGGCTCTTGACGGTCAGAAGAACCTCTGCCCCCTCTTGCCGGAGCACTTCGGACAGTGTGGTTGCCATTCGGTATGTCAG
>NZ_CBAYMC010000279.1:0-4956 GCF_964826245.1 Armatimonas sp.
CCCTATTGCGGCGAAGATACTTGGGGCAAAAGCCCTTGGGAAAATAGCGCGACGCCAGAATTTATGTTAGTGGCCTTTCTTGGTCTTGCTAGGTGAAAGCTTAGGAAAACCGAGAAGGGCCATTGCTGTTTGTGATATTCTGTAGGTTGTGACTCTTCCCTTGCAACTCGAAATCCTACCCGTTTCTTCGCCTATTGTGGGTACTGCGTCTGTGCCCGGTAGCAAAAGTATTACGAACCGCGCTCTTGCCTTAGCGGCACTTGCTGGTGGTGAGACGCTTCTGATAGGTGCCTTGGTTGCTGATGACACGCAGCGAATGCAGGACTGTCTTGTGAATCTAGGGTTTCGTGTGGAAGTAAGTAACACAGCACATCAGGTGCGGGTGTGGGGACGCGATGGCGCAATACCTGTCTCGCAGGCACAGCTCTTTGTTGGGAACTCAGGGACGACTGCTCGCTTTATTAGCCCGATTGCAGCGCTAGGGTACGGAGAGTTTCTTCTTGATGGCGTGGAGCGGATGCGGGAGCGCCCTATTCGTGATCTTGCGGAGGCACTAGGCAAGCTTGGAGTGGAGATTGACTGCCCGACGGGATGTCCGCCCCTCACGATTCATGCGAAGGGGCTTCAAGGTGGCTGCACGACCGTTCGCTCTGATGCCTCTAGTCAGTTTCTCTCAGGGTTATTGCTGGCGGCTCCCTGTGCGACAAACGAGACGATAATCCGTGTTGAGGGGCCGATTCTCTCTGCGCCTTACATCGAAATGACAGTTGCAATGGTGCGTCAGTTTGGGGGGATCGTGGAGGTTTTGGATGGCGGGCGCACGTACCGGATTCCGGGAGGGCAGAAGCTCAAAAGTCCTGGGACGTATGCCATTGAGCCTGATGCCTCTGCCGCTTCTTACTTCTTTGCCGCAGCCGCAGTGACGGCGGGGCGGGTGCGAATAGAAAATCTTGGGCCGGACGCGCTGCAAGGTGATGTGGCCTTTGTAGACGTTTTGGAGCAGATGGGCTGTGTGGTGACCAAAGCCACGGGTTTTATCGAGGTTCATGGCCCTAAAACTCTTCGTGGGGTGACCGTAGACATGAATGCAATCTCCGATACGGTGATGACACTCGCGACAATTGCGCCGTTTGCCGATTCACCGACGGTGATCGAGAATGTTGCCCATATTCGGCATAAAGAGACAGATCGCTTGTCTGCGGTGGCCACTGAGCTACAGCGTCTCGGGGTGCGTGTCGAGGAGCGATCTGACGGTCTGACGATTTTTCCGGCTAAACAGCTCTTGCCTGCGACGATTCAGACCTACGATGATCACCGGATGGCAATGGCCTTTGCCATTTCGGGGCTGAGGTCTCCAGGGATCGTGATTGATAACCCGCAGTGTGTTGCCAAGACGTTCCCCGATTTTTTTGCACGCTTGGAGGAGCTATGCAGCGCTGGATAGTGGCAATTGATGGGCCTGCGGGAGCCGGAAAATCTACGGTGGCGCGCTTGCTAGCAGACCGTCTGGGGTATGTCTATCTGGACTCTGGGGCGATGTACCGCTGCGTGGCGCTACTGGCCTTGCGATCTGGGACAGAGCCGGAAGAAAGCACGGCATTGGCGGAGGCGGCGCAGATCACGTTCGACCCTGCCGGTATTGGAGAACCACAGCGCGTGCTTCTCGGAGGAGAAGACGTCTCTCAGGCGATCCGGACTCCGGAGGTTTCCCAGATGGCCTCCAAAGTAGCCGCCGTTCCGCGTGTTCGAAAAGCACTGGTGAAGCTCCAGCAAGCGCTCGGTGCGCAGGGTGGCGTGGTGATGGAGGGGCGTGATATTGGGACGGTGGTCTTTCCGCAGGCGGAGCTGAAGATCTTTCTGACCGCCTCGCCAGAAGAGCGCGCACGTCGCCGTCATGCCGAGCTGGAGGCCCGTGGTGAGGTCTTTGACTACGCAAGGGTGCTTGCCGAGCTTAAAGAGCGCGATGAGCGAGACGAGACCCGCGAGGCCTCGCCGCTCAGGGCAGCACCCGATGCGCTCACGTTTCTGACCGATGGACGGACGATTGAGCAGATTGTAGTGGAACTTGCGGGTAAAGTAGAGGCATGAGCGACGATAAAACGGCACCGAAGCAAACGGATACTTATTGGATATTAAAACGAGGAACGCTGGTTCTTCTGCGGCCTTGGGCGACGTTTTACATCCAGGGGGCTGAAAATGTTCCCAAAGAAGGTCCGGTTCTCTACGTGAGCAACCATACGTCTTATCTTGATCCCGTGGCAATTGGCAACGTGACCCCACGCCGTGTCGTCTTCATGGGTAAGGCAGAGCTTTTTCACCATAAGATCCTGAACTGGCTCCTGAGGGGCGTAGATGGTTTTCCGGTCAAGCGCGGTGAAGCGGATATGACGGCGTTTAAAACGGCCCTGGGATTCTTAAAAGCGGGGCGTGTTGTTTGTGTCTTCCCAGAAGGAACCCGTCAGGACTCTGAGGAGAAAATCGGAGTGCCGGAGCCTGGGGCCGCGCTCTTTGCCATAAAGACAGGCTGCCCCGTGGTGCCCGTTTTCGTGAGTGGGGCGAGTCATGTTCTGGGTAAGAAAGGTGGTCTCCACCGGGGGAAGATCACCGTTGCCTTTGGGGAGCCCTACACCATTCCAAAAACGGCGGATCGTGATACGGCAGGTCAGGAGATGATGGAGGCGGTCGCCAAGACCCGCGAGCACTGGCGGGGGAAACCGGCACAGCGGGTCGGAGTTTTCTCGCCGATTCCTCCACGGGAGAATCAAAAATAGAAAAAGCCCGGCAAAGCGCCGGGCTTTTTTTTATTTTAGGTTACTTTTATTCCGCCGAAGGGTTAATAAAAACAATCGAGCCACTCTCGCTGACATTGAGGCCGATGCTGCCTGCAAGGACGCTCTCCAGGAGTGCCTTGTTGAGCTCGTAGGCGGCCATACGATCCGGCGATGCCAGGGCTTTCTGACGGCGCGGACGGCCGACGAGGGTCTTGAGCTCCTCGGTCTCGGCATGTACGCCACGTGCCCAGTTGATCACACTCTGTAGCTCTTCCTGAGAAGCACCCTCAGTGCCACGGGTCTTCAAAAGCGAGTCTACAAGAATCGCGGTCTGTGCGGCATGATCAATCACACGGCTTGTTCGTCGTCGTCGGCGCACCACAGGGGCTGCTTCGTTTGCTTCGGTTGTTACTTCACTGATTACTTTAGGTCGTCGTCCCATTGTTTTCTATTTCCTTATTTGGCCAGGCTGTCTTCTTATTTGGCTAGGCTGTCTTCCTGACCGATGCTGCCCACGTTGGGGCTTCAAAAGAAATTATACCGTGAAAATTAAGAGTCAACCTCCCAGAAAGACATCATTAACTTATGATTTTTGCAACCATTGTGGATACGGCTCGCCTTAAGGGGATGACACTTACTTTAGAGCTGCTTTCTGCAACATGGACTGCATTTGTAAGTAGAATAATTGCTGTGCCAGACGAAGGGACTAGCCAAATAGAAGTACCCGTGAAGCCTGTATGTCCGTAAGACGCTTCTGATAGGGAGCCTCGGATCGCGTAGGCGCTACCAATATCCCATAAAACGCCGCGCTGTCCCTCGGGGCCTGCGAGAGGGGACTGTGGGGTTGTCATTGATCGAACGGTCTCAGGACGATAGATCCCACGCCCTCCTTCTAGCATTCTCTGGGCAAAGCGTCCCAGGTCGTCTGCGGTGGAGAAGAGGCCCGCATTACCTGAGACACAGCCTGCCCCTTCGAGCGCGGCAGCCGTCGGGTCGTGCACTTTACCGCGGCGACCGGGGAGATCATCGCCCGACACGGTGGCGGCGCAGCGAGGAGCAAGCTGCACACCCGGGCGGTAGGTTGTCTCGGTCATTGCCCACGGGAGAAAGACACGCTCTCGGCAGAAGATATCCAGCCGCTGCTTGGCGATAGCCTCGACAACCGCTCCCAGTGCGATCGCGGAGTAGTCCGAGTAGATAAATTTCTCCCCAGCTCCTGCGGCTCTCCGGGAGCGAACGATCTCCCCGACGATCTCGTTGAGCGTGACGTAGCGATTGGAATAGGCTCCCCCCGCCGGAATCCCCGCACAGTGCGTCGCGAGCTGCCGAATCGTAATGCCGGGGCGCTGGGAGAACTCAGGCAGAAATCTCTCCACAGGGTCGTCTAAGGTAAGCTGACGTGCCTCTAAAAGTAGCGCCAGCGCACTTCCCGTCGCAATGGGTTTGGTCAGTGAGGCGAGGTCAAAGAGTGTCTCACAGGTCATGGGGCGCTTTTCGGGGCGCAGACCGGCGTAGCCCCAGCACTGGCGCAAGACGACCTTGCCCTGGTGTAGGATCAGCAAAACGGCCCCCGGAACACCCTTGGCAACGGCCTCTGCGACAAGCTCTGCGGCGGGTTGAAAGCGATTGGTCTCTAGAAAGCTCATGTGATTATTGTACCGGGGTATAATCGGCTCATGGACAATGTTGTAATTGTCGCGGCGGGACGCTCCGCCCTGACACGCTCTCCTAAGGGAAGTTTTAAAGACCTGCGCCCCGATGATCTGGCCGCTTTTGTGCTGAAGGGCGTCCTCGCGCGGGTTCCTCAGCTCTCCCCCGCTCTAGTGGACGATGTGATCCTGGGCTGCGCGATGCCGGAGCTGGAACAGGGAATGGACGTGGCCCGTGTGGCGGCGCTTCGTGCGGGGCTCCCCGCAAGCGTGGCCGGGCTGACCCTGAATCGCTTCTGTGCATCGGGGCTGGAGGCGATTGCGACGGCGGCGGCAAAGCTGGCAACCGGCCAGGCGGATTTTATTTTAGCGGGTGGTGTGGAGAGCATGACCCATGTTCCGTTTATGGGCGAGACTCTGCGTCCCAACGATGCCCTCTCCGGCGATACCTGGCTTGGAATGGGCGATGCAGTGGAGCGTGTTGCCCTCGAGGAGGGCATCACGCGCGAGCAGTGCGACACGTTTGCGCTCCGGAG
>NZ_CBAYMC010000280.1:0-4952 GCF_964826245.1 Armatimonas sp.
GCTTTATCATTGAACTGGGGCCGTGGACGCTCTATCACAGCGGCGATACGATTCCTTATGAGGGCATGGAAGCTCTACTTGCGCTCTACTCCCCCACCCTCGCGCTGCTTCCCATCAATGGCCGCCTCCCCGAGCGCCATGTCTCCGGCAATCTTTGGGGCGACGAGGCAGCAACTCTGGCGAAAGCCAGCGGGGCTAAGCTTGCGATTCCCGGCCACTATGAGCTGTTCACGTTTAACACCGAGCCGCCCGAGCTTTTTGTCTCGACTTGTGAGCGAATTGGCCAGCCCTATCGGGTTCTTCGGGCGGGTGAGCGCGTGAGCCTGATAGAATAGCCGCTGGAGTGGGACGGGTGGTCGCAGGGGGCGTAAGCTGCCTGAGGAAAGTCCGGGCTTCGCAGGGCAGGGTGCAGGTTAACGGCCTGGCGGGGTGACCCGACGGAAAGTGCAACAGAAAGATACCGCCACCCCCTTCCCCTTCCTCCCAGAATTGGGAGGAGGGCCAGGGAGGAGGGTGGTAAGGGTGAAATGGTGCGGTAAGAGCGCACCGGCGGTGCGGTGACGTACCGGCCCGGCAAACCCCACTCGAAGCAAGGTCAAAGGAAGGTGTTGAGGCGGCTCGCGGAGCCTTCCGGTAGACCGCAAGAGGCGCACGGTAACGTGCGTCGCAGATAGATGACCACACAAACACAGAACCCGGCTTATAGGCCCACTCCAACAGATTCCGTGCCGGGCTAAATTAGCCCGGCACGGGCTTTACAGCCGTAGGCTACTTCTTCGTGCTCGTGCTAAGACGACCGGGCTTGGCCTCAGGGAGCTTGACGGGTTTTGCCTTGCTCATCAGGGCTTTTACCGCAGCTTCTAGCTGCGGATCGCGGCCTGCGAGCTCATCGGTGGGGCTGATCTCGACTCTGGTATCTGGCTCGGCACCCGTGTGCTCCTCGTTCACGCCATCACTCACGCGGTACCAGCCACGGCCTGGTGTGCGAATCTGCGAGCCATCTAGCAGCGAGGCGGCTCCGGTGGAGACGACCGCGCCAAAGGTCGGAATGCCAAAGATCGGGCCACGGTCGAGCTGCTTGAAGGCGTGGGCAAAGATCTCCGCGTTGGAGTAGCTGATCTCGTTGATCAGCAGGCCCGCCGGTTTGCGCCAGGGGTAGTACGGGAGGCGATCCGTTGGGTAGCCCGGGGCACCGTCACGGGCGATGGTATAGGCATGGCGTGGCTGCGAGAGCATTGTCAGCAGGTAGTCCGCCGTCGAGCCGCCTCCATTGTCACGGACATCAATGAGCAGCGCATCGCGGCCATAGGCTTCGGCATAGAGCCCTGCCTCGAACTTGTCTTGGCTGAGCTTGTCCATGCCCTGAATGTGCAGATACGCCAGCTTGCCGCCGCTGAGCTTGTGGGTGAGCTCCTGGCGCGAGGACGTCCAGTCGTCGTAGAGCAGGCTCCCCACGGCAGTGGTGGCAGCTGGGACGATCAAGACCTCGCGCTCTTTACCATCGGTGCCTTTAACGGTCAGCGGGAGCTTCTCCCCCACCGTGTCGGCGAGTAGCTCATCGGGGTTAGTGTCTGCGGTGAGGGTGGTTCCCCCAATCGCCAGAATAACTTCACCGGGAAGCAGCTTGGACTCCGCACGGTCGGCGGGGCTACTTTTCAGAACCCGCGCCACTTTGAGGCCAGGGCCACTGTAGCTCTCGTCCCAGATCGTTCCGAGCAGGCCCGTGGGAATTGGGGTGGCTCCCCCATCCGAGATAATGCCAGGCGTAATGCCAATATGCGACGAGTTCAGGTGCCCCATGAGCAAGCGGATCACGTCGTAGAAGTCCATCGGGTCGGAGGCGGCGGCGGCCATCGGGCGGTACTTCTCGCGCAGAGCAGGCCAGTCGGCACCATGGAACTTCGGATCGTAGAAGACCTGGTTCATGACCTCCCACGCCTCTTCAAAGACGGCTTTCTGTAGCTCGCGTTTATCTGCGGTTAGCTTTGCCCGGAACGCCACGGGGCGTGCCTCGGGGGCGGCGGGCGAGGCGGCAGCAATCGTGCCGCCTTGAGCAAGATAGAACAGAGTTCCCTTGGCCCAGGTGAGCCCTCCCCCTCCCGCCGCCATGCGGCGCGGCGGCTGCGAGGGTGCACCATCGGCGATCACCGCAAGCTGAATCTCCGGCCCAGCGGAGAACGCCACAAGAGTCGAGCCATCCGGGCTCGCCGTCACCACGGGCCCCGTCTCATTGCCCGGTGAGGCAGTCAGGCGGCGCGTCCGCTCATGAATCCCTTCCGCATCCACTGCCACCGCAGCTCCCCCCCCCGCCCCCGAGTTCGGGGGAGCCAATGTTGGGGCTGTTGGTGGTGCCGTAGGTGGGCCTGCGGGCTTCTTCTTCTCCTTAAGGCGCTGCCAGCCCTCGGTTGTGCGCTCGTCATCATCTTTCTTGAGGTAGACCCAGAAGATATCGAACTGGCGCTCGGAGCGCTCGCTCATCCAGATCAGCTTGCCGCCATCGGGCGAGAAAGACGGTGCGTAGTCGTTGCGCGGGTGGCGGCTGACATTGATCGGCTTGCTACCTGGCTCAAGAGAGAGCACAAAGATCTCGCTGTTGAACTCTTCGTCCTCCGCAGAGTAGGTCAGCCACTTACCATCGGGCGACCAGTTTAGCTCTTGCAGGTTCAGGACTTTGATCACCACCTTGTCGTTTTTACCGTCGGCATCCGAGACCACCAGCTCGCCCTTGCCACGGACATAGGCCAGCTTCTTACCATCGGGCGAGAAGTGCGGGCTGCTCTCAGGGGAGGCGGTGCTGGTGAGCCGCGTGCTGCTGCGCTTGAGCGACTTGCTGAGCTTGGGCTCGTCGGTGTCGGTGCTAGTGAGGGCGTAGAAGTCACCGTCTTTGACATAGATCAGGGTCTTGCCATCGGGTGACCAGGCAAGATCGCCCTCGCGCTGCGGCCCATCGGTGAGGCGTACTGCCTTTCCGCCCGTGGCTGGAGCTGCAAAGACATCCCCCCGCACCACAAAACCCACTTGCTCACCATCGCCGCTGGGAACCACTTCAGACGCGCCACTACTGAGTGTCAGGTTCTCGACCGGGTTACTCTTGTCATCAGCCGCCACTGCCAAAGCTACCATCTTAGGCGCACTTGCCGCTCCAGTTAGGGCTACCGTCTCGATTCGATCCCCTACCTCGAAGGCAGCACGGGAGCCATCAGCAGAAACCGTGGGAAAGCGAACCCCCTCCCCGACATACTTCGTGAGCTGTGTGGCCTTCCCGCCCGAGGCGCTGATTTTATAGAGGTTGTAGGCACCATCACGCTCCGAGACAAAAACGACGTTCTTGCTATCGGGCATCCAGAGCGGCCACATGTCCTGACCATCAAAATCGGTGAGCTGCTTGAACTCTTTGGTGCTGAGATCGTAGACCCAGATATCGGCGTTGGCACTGCCCCGGTAGCCGATGCGTGGCCAGTCGGTTGCACCACGCGAGAACACCAGCTTGGTACCGTCGGGGGAGAGCTGTCCTCCAATAAGATTGTTGAGCCCGAGCACCGGGATAGGCCGACCGGGCTTGTCGGAGTTATTGACCGTGTAGAGGGTCTGCCCCCGCCGGGTCAGCTCACGCACGGAGCTAATCAGCACCTTCTTGCCGCCTGCGGCCCAGCCCTGAAAACCGTTGCCCCCGCCATAGTTCGTCAGCCGTCGCGCGGGGCCACCGTTTGCGGGCATCACAAACGCCTCGTTGCGGCCATAGCGCAGAGACTGGAAGCCTATCTCTTTGCCATCGGGCGAGAACTGCGCACGTCCATCGTAGGCGGGATGTGATGTCAAGCGTCGCGCCGGTGCTCCCCCCTCGGTGGGGCTGACCCATAGATCGCCTTGATAGGAAAAGACAAGGGTCTTCCCATCGGGGGAGAGTCCAGGGTAGCGCGGAAAAGAGACGGAAGTTTGAGCAAAGCTCGCCGAGGCCAGCACAGTCGCGGCGAGTGCAAGAGAGAGGCGTTTCATGGGAGGCATTGTACCTGAATCGCAAAATTTCCTTTGCATATTACAGAGAGCCTCTTGCGTTAAAACGCCAATCGTAGCCCGTCGTAGGCCAGTGCGATGCTTTTGGGTAGCTCCTCAGACACATCTTTGTGGCTGAAGTAGTGCGAGAGATGGGTGAAGTAGGTCTGCCGTGCCCCGAGTGCTTTGGCTTCCTCGATTGCTTGCTCTAGGTGAAAATGGGTCGGGTGTGGCTCGTAGCGCACCGTTCCGAGCACAAGCGTGTCGAGATTTTGCAGAGACGGCCTTGTTTCCTCGGGAATCTCTGAGACATCGGTGACATAGGCAAAGGTCTTGTTGAAGAGAAGACTGGTGACTCTTACCTCCCCGTGCCAGTGCCAGAGTGGGAGCACCTCGATGCCGCAAAGCATCAAGGGCTGAAATGGGATCAGCTCCACCAAGTCCAGCTGCGGCTTCCCTCCCCCTTCTTGGGTCGTTTTGAAGCAGTAGTCGTAGACACTCTGCACGCGCTCCAGGGTCTCTGCCGTGCCGTAGACCGGGATTCGAATGTTGTACTGGAAGTTGAACTGCCGCAGATCGTCGAGGCCAAAGAGATGATCGGCGTGGGTGTGCGTCAAGATGCAGGCATCCACGCGCCGGACTTTCTGCGCGAGGCACTGGGTACGAAAATCCGGGCCCGCGTCTACTAGAATTGTCCCCTCCGGCCCCTGCACCGTGAGCGCGGGCCGCGTGCGCTTGTCGCGAGGGTCGGTCGAGAGGCAGACCGCACAGTCGCAGGCAAGTAGCGGGACGCCCGTGGACGTTCCTGTTCCAAGGAAGGTGACGGTCACCCTCCTCCCCCCTGCCCCCTCCTCCCAATCCTGGGAGGAGGGGGAGAAAGAGTTTTTTTTCTTGCTCCCTCCCCCAACTCTCCTCCCAGGATTGGGAGGAGGGCCGGGGAGGAGGGTACAAATGCTGCC
>NZ_CBAYMC010000281.1:0-4915 GCF_964826245.1 Armatimonas sp.
TCTTGCGCTGTCGCCATGCGCTCGCGGGTGAAGTCCATCTCGTGCGCGGCGACGATCACCGCACTCTCCCATGTTCCTTCACTGCGCTGGCTCTCAGGATCAAAGGGGCGCAGGCTCTCGATTTCGTCGCCAAAGAGATCAATGCGAACCGGGCCTTCCGCATCGGCGGGCCAGACATCCAGCAAGTCGCCGCGCCGTGCAAAGGTGCCGGGAAGCTGCACCAGGTCCACACGCCGGTAGCCAAAGGCATTGAGCCGCGCCGCTGTCTGATCCAGTGAGAGTGTCTGGCCCACCGCAAGGTTTAGTCGCCGACTCTTCAGCACACTGGGCGGGGGAGCAAGCTGGAGCAGGGCCGCTGTGGTGGTGACCAGAACATCGGGGAGGACTCCCTGCGCCAGATCCCCAAGAAGCCGAACACGCTTGCCCGAGCCGCGCACATCCCGCTCCGAGTCCGCATCGTCGAGTAGTAAGTTGAGCGACGACGGTAGGCGCTCGACAGTCTGCGCTTCGGGCAAGAACAGCCGGATATCGTCGGTGAGGCGCTGCGCGGTTTCGTCGGTGTAGGTGACAATCACCAGCGGTTTTTTCAGATCCCCCTGAAGTCGTGCCAGAAGCCAGCCACGTGCAGCCACGGGCATTCCTTCAAGCTGGACAGCACAGAGACCCTGGCCCAGCGCGTCTTCCGCCTGTGCCAGGGTCTTCCAGCCATCCGCCAGCGAGAGCAGAGCGGAGAAATTCATGAGCAAGAGATTATACCGCGCACGCAAAAACTTATTTCTCAAAATTCAATACATAGACTCTAGGGGCATCCTCGCCGATAGGACGGTAAAATACCGCATAACTTATGGACTCAACCAACCCGGAGTACGACGAAGGCAAGGCGTTTCTGCGCGCCCGGCAGTTCACCGAGGCCGCGACGGCCTTTCAGAAGCTCGTGGAGACCGACCCCGACGATGCGGAAGCGTGGCAGTTTCTCGGAGCTGCCCGTAGCCAGACGCGGGAGTGGCCCTCAGCGGTCGCCGCGTTTCGCAAGGCCGAGTCCCTCGACCCTTCAGTGCGCAACCGCTATAACCTAGCGGTTGCCCTCAAAGAGGGGCTGGGGCGCAACGACGAAGCTCGTCTGTATCTCGAGCGAGCGCTGGAGCAAGACCCTGAGCACGCCCCCACCAAAGAGCTTCTCAGGCAGCTTATCGCCCTCACCGCCGCACCACAGTACGATGCCCGTCAGGCACAGGCCCAGCTTGTCCATTTGGATCGCTTGGGGGCACCGGTGCCGATGGCGCGCAAGCTCTTAGGGATTTTTGTGGCTGTGGTGGTGGCAGCGGTGACGTGTTATGTGTGGACACTCCTGCCCGTCGGTGGCCCTCTAATCGCACTGGGGGCGGGTTGGATCGTGGGACTGCTCACCGCAAAGGCTTGTGGGCGCGGGGGACAGACCGCAGCGCGAATCGCAGGATGGGTCGCAGGGCTGTTTTTTGTCCCACTCTGCCTCCTGTTTAGCGTTGTAGCGTACACCAGTGGCAACTATCTGAGCCTGCTACTTAACATTTTTGCTATTTTTGTGGGGATCTCGCAGGCCTATAAAATTGCCATGACGACGGAATAATTTCAGGACCGAAGGAGAGCGTAAGGACATGTCTACCGCGCGCGAGCAGGGGATCTTAAGGCTGAAGGAGGGGCGCTTTGCAGAAGCTGCGGGTGCCCTCGCCGATGCCGTGGCGCAGGATGCAAGTGATGTAGGAGCCTGGCGACTGCTGGGCGGAGCGCTCTCGGCTCTGGAGGACACCGCGGGAGCCGTCGCCGCGTTTCAGCGCACGGTCGAGCTAGATGGGAGCCAGCCTAAGAACCACTACAACCTCGCTCTGGCGCTTCAGGCCGCAGGAGATCGGAGAGGGGCACGCCAGCACCTCACGCATGCTCTACAGCTAGATCCCCACTATGAGCAAGCCACTCTTCGCCTCCGTGAGCTGGACGCACTCCCCACAGCCCCTCCGCCTCCTCCGCCCGTTGCACCCTCAATGCGGGTACCTCCGCCGCCTCCCCCGAGCTACTCTGCGACGGGTCAGAGCTATGCCCCGCCCCCGACACTGGGCTCGGGAGCCTATGGTGCGGCTCCACCGGTCTACGGCTACGGTCAGGCACAGCGCACGCAAGAGCCCGTCGGGCAGCGAGCCTATGGACAAGCGCCTCGGGTCAATGGCACCAATGTCATGGTTTTGGGCATTCTAGGGGTCGCCCTTTTTCCGATTCTCTCGCCGTTTGCCTGGTACCACGGCAACCGCGCGATGGAGCTGCTCAAGCACGATCCTCAGGTAGATCCTCAGCAGCGTGCCAATGCCAACACGGGCCGTATTCTGGGGATGGTGGGGACCTTCTTATTGGTAATGTTTTTTCTGTTGGGACTCTTGATTGGACTGGCGGGTGGGTTTCAGTAAGCCCGACTGTCACAAAACGGCGCATGGGATCGTCTTTAAGAAAAATATGAAACGTAAGATCGCATCTTTTGGGCTAGCTTTAAGCGCTGCCTTGTCACTGGTGGGCTGTAGTGGGACGAATGGTTTTGACCTGCGCTTCCCACAGCGGGTTGTCTTCACGTCCCGCCGCGATGGCAACTCCGAGATCTATCTCATGGACAACCGGGGCATAAACCCCACTCGCCTAACCAGTAACACGGCCCGCGACTTCCAGCCCAAGCTCAAACAAGACCGTAGCCTGATTGTCTTCACGTCGGATCGCGACGGCGGCGACTACGATCTCTTCACCATGGACATTCGAGGGCGAACGGTGACGCAGCTCACTCGCAACAACAAGCTAGATGCCGACCCCGCCTTTTCGCCCGATGGCTCTCAGCTTGCCTTTGTCTCGGATCGCGATGGCAATGATGAGATCTACCTGATGAACACAGACGGCACCAATGTCCGCCGCCTCACCAGTAATAACTCGCGGGACGAGAGCCCCGTCTGGTCGCCCGATGGTACCAAGCTTGCCTTCTCCAGCAACCGGGATGGGAACTTTGAGGTTTACTCGATGGATGCCGACGGTAACAACCAGAAGCGCCTGACCAATAACGCCGCCTCAGACGACTCACCGTCCTGGTCGCCCAGTGGCTCACAGATCGCCTTTGCCACGGATCGCAATGGTAAATTCAATATCTACACGATGAACGCCAACGATGGCACGGAAGTTCGACGCTTAACCACCAGCACCACCACCGACGACGACGCACCCAGCTATGGCAGCGATGGAGCCTCGCTGTATTTCGACTCCAACCGCACCGGTAACTTCGAGATCTACTCCATGAACGCCAGTGACGGCACCAGCGTGGTACGTATCACCGATATTCCGGAAGACGACACGGGGCCTCACTCCCGCGCCGTTGTTTCCAGCACCGCACGTGACCGAAAGGCAAACCGATGAAAGGTTTGCTTCTGAGTGCTCTTGCCCTCTCGCTTCTCGCTACCCCAGGTTTTACCCAGTCTCGTGAGCGTGAAGAAAAAAAACAGGAGTCAGGCCGCTCCCGTGAAGAGACCAAGCAAAAGTCCGATTCCCGTAGCCGCGATGATCGCAGAGACCGCCGTGATGACGATATTATCATCCTCTCAGATCCCTTTCCCTCATGGCCAGGTCCTTTCCCCTCACGGCCAGGACGTGGCAATAACTCTACACGCCTACCGCGCCTGACCTTCCTCCGCGAGGGGGTTGGCCTTTGCACCATGAGCGAGAACGCCCAGAGTGCCGAAGTACTACGACGCAATATCGAAATTGGCGCGACCAGCCCCGCTCGTGCGCCGCGTCGTGGCCGCCTCGCCTATGTTGCTCCCCGTGACGGTCAGCTCGCCTTGTTTACGATCAGTGACGACCTCAGACGTGGCCACCGCCTGACCAACCCAAAATGGGGAAGTGCCGACATGCCATCTTGGTCTCCCGATGACAACGACCTTGTCTTTGTCTCCAGCCGCGACGGTAACGAAGAGCTCTACACCATCAGTGCCAGCGGGGGAACACCACGCCGCCTCACCAACCACCCGGGCCGCGATACCCAGCCGGCATGGTCACCGGGTGGGAAATGGATCGTCTTCGTCTCCGAACGTGGCGGTCAGCCCGCTCTCTGGCGCATTCCCAGCCGTGGCGGCAATGCCATCGCTCTGGAAGGTTGCCCCCCCGGAGTCCCCAGCGACCCCACCTTCTCTCCCGATGGCCGCTTCATTGTGGCCAGTTTTGAAGAAGCACCGGGCAAACAACACCTCTGGAAAATAGACCTAGATGCCAAAGAAGCCCCCCAGCGCCTGACTTCCGAGCCCGGCATCTACCGAAACCCAACCTTCCGCCCCGATGGTAGTAAACTCGCGCTCAGTGTCCGGCTCGCATCTGGCGGCTACGCCCTCGCTCTCCTAGATTTTGCTTCCAGTGGCCTCCAGCAGCTCACCCCCGGAACCCTCAGCGATCATCGCCCGGTCTGGTGGTAATAATATCTCCAAACCATCCTTGACAGTCTCTCGTAAGGGGGATATACTCCCTCTTGCATAACGACGCGGGGTGGAGCAGTTGGTAGCTCGTTGGGCTCATAACCCAAAGGTCGGAGGTTCAAGTCCTTCCCCCGCACCCATGTGGGCATCTTTTCCCACAATGCTAGATGGGGACTCTGCATGAAAACATGCAGAGTCCCTTTTTCTTTTGTCGTCATCTCCACCCTTTCCACGAGAAGTGAGACTACCTCGCCTTTCTCCTCTTCTGTCAGATACTTCCAGCAACCCGTGAAGTCACCCCAGAGCGCACAGAGCGTCGAGATATCCGGGCGCTGGCCGTGTGCCTCCGAGAGCTGCGCCTGAAGCTGGGTGAGCTGGCCCTCTATCGTTTCTATGTGCGCCTCCAGCTCCGTGATACGCCCGACCAGGCTTGTGAGCATGGCTCCCTT
>NZ_CBAYMC010000282.1:0-4904 GCF_964826245.1 Armatimonas sp.
ATGGCCTCGTAGGACATTGCCTTGGCTCCGCCCACTTTGGACAGAACCGTCGTAATCGCGGCTGTCAAGCTGGTCTTGCCATGATCCACGTGTCCGATCGTACCCACGTTGACGTGGGGTTTCAGACGCTCAAATTTTGCCTTACCCATGCTACTTCCTCAAGCCGTGCGCAACCCGCACGCGTCGTTATTTTGTTGTGAAGGTGGCCGGAGGACGCTGCAAAAACACAGACCGTCACGGCTAACCACTCAGGAGTTAAAAGTCTAACGCTTCCTTTAGAAAGCGCCCGGACAGTTTATCATAGTGGTTTTGCGCTTGCAAGCATTTTCTTATTCGGCTTGCCAGCCAATATCACGGCGCACATACGCCCCGTCAAAGCGAATCAAATCCACGCCCACATAAGCGCGCTCTTTAGCCTCCGCAAAAGTCTCGCCTGTGGCAGTGACGGTCAGAACACGCCCGCCATTGGTCAGGAGCTGCCCCGCCTCATCGCGCTTGGTACCCGCGTGAAAGACTTCTAGGGCATCAAGCTTTTGTGCCGCTTCGAGTCCTGTGATGGGCAAACCGACCGGATAGCTACCGGGGTAGCCACCAGAGGCCATCGCAACCGTCACCGCCGCTCGCTGGCTAAAGACCACGGGCACTTTATCAAGCTCCACATCCACCACGGCTTGACAGATCGTCGCCAGATCGCTCTCCAGAAGCATCAACGCGACCTGGGCCTCAGGATCGCCAAAGCGACAGTTGAACTCAATGCAGTACGGCCCATCTTCGGTGAGCATCACGCCTGCATAGAGCACGCCCCGGTACGGAATTCCCGTCCCACGGATCGCCGTGACAATGGGCTCGATAATCCGCGCGGTTACGTCATCCACAACACTCTGGGGGGCAACTTTGACGGGCGCATAGGCTCCCATGCCTCCCGTGTTTGGTCCGGTATCGCCCTCACCGATGCGCTTGTGATCCTGAATGGCAATCATAGGGCGGACGGTCTCGCCGTCCACAAACGCCAGGACACTTGCCTCCGGCCCACGCAGGCACGCCTCAATCACGACGCGCTCACCGCTGGCCCCGAAGATCTTCTCATCCATCATCTGACGGATCGCAGTCTCCGCCTCGGCGTAGTCCTGCGCGACCACCACGCCCTTTCCTGCCGCCTCGCCATCGGCTTTTACGACAATCGGAAAGCTCGCCTGCTGAAGATACTCACGGGCTTTCTCGGAGTCGTCAAAAACCTCAAAATCGGCGGTGGGAACCCCGGCTTGCTGCATCAGGCGCTTGGAGAAGACCTTGCTACCCTCTAGCTGCGCAGGCTCACGGCTGGGGCCAAAGATGCGCAGCCCCCGCGCCTCAAAGACATCCACAATCCCTGCGATCAGCGGCTTTTCCGGCCCGACAACGGTCAGATCAACCTTCTGGTGCTCGACAAAGACCCGGAGTGCCTCAATATCCATCGCATCAATGGCGATATTTTCCGCCACCTCCGCCGTCCCTGCGTTCCCGGGTGCACAAAAGATCTTGCGCACCTGAGGGCTCTGCGCCAGTTTCCAGCAGATCGCATGCTCACGTGCGCCACTTCCAATGACTAAGATCTTCACAAATCGGGTCCTTCCCTAAAAATCAGGGCCATCCATGTTCTGTGCCAGGTTGGCAAAACTCGCAAACTTGGGGAGAAACGCCAGCTTCACTGTTCCCGTGGGGCCATTGCGTTGCTTGGCAATAATGATCTCCGCCTCTTCTCCCTCGTACTCGCCGCCCTCTTGCTCCGCTTTTTCTTCCCCATCCTGAGTGACCGCATCTTTTCGCGCATAGTACGACGGACGGTAGATAAATGCCACCAGATCCGCCTCCGCCTCTATCGCGCCGCTATTGTGCACCACAACTCCTTCGGCTAAGAAACAGCCTGTCTCTGGTACACAGATATCGTAGGTCGGCTCCTCACCATCCGGCACAATAGAGCGAATCTTCTCCCAGAGCAGATCAGAGCTCGCCCAGCAAGCAAGCTCCGTATCGTTGAGCTCCTGGGCCCATCGCTGCGCGATGTCACGACGCAGGCACTTCCCTTGGTCTTTCCAGTAGAGCCGTTTTCCCTCGGGGAGCTTTCGTCCTTGCTGTTTTAAGTGTGCAGTCCTTTCTGCCAGCATCCATGAGAGAGACTCGGGCAGACGGAACACACCTGGGTTTGTGTGCTCATGAGTTGCTTCCGCTAGAAACTCTCGGAGTAGATCGCCCTTAGTTCCAGGAGGTTGAATCTGGATAGCAAAGTGCCTTAGGTTTTCATTTTGTGGGTTCACAGAGACACGGTAGATAGGACGGTACTTTCCCTGCTTGCGCTGTGGCTCTTGAATGGAGGCAACAATCCCTAGACGTAGCATCAGAAGCTGCACATCACGGGCCAGGCCATGACTGACAGTATCGAAGTGGACATCCCACTTGGTTCCACGCCGCTTGACACAGCCATCAGTGGCCAGATAACCTGCTAAAAACGCTCTGGCTCCCGTGTCTCCTGCCTCCCAAGCGAACGGCGCAACACGCTTCGTATCGCAGAGCTGTCCAAGCAAACCTTGCTCACGGAACCAATTCAGGACAGAGTTGCCAAACGGCTTTCCGTACTTCTTCTCTTGCCCATGATGCTGAACAAAGTCTACTTCCCAGCAGGGCTTTATGGTATTTCGTGCCTGCATCTCCACCGTCGTGACATCGGGAAAGTGCTCATTCACAATCGTTACGCAGTCGTCGAAGACAGCGCGATCCGAGGCAATAAAGGAGGCGGTTCGGTGCTTACCGTAGTGTCCATCTCCTGCCATGTAGCCCAGAAAACGACAGAGTGCCTCACGGCTCGTATCCTGCCTTCCAAACTCAGGCAAACGCCGCGCTGTTGCAATCAGTTCCCCCTCACCAATCTCGGAAAGAGGCTTGTAACCACTCGCTGTCAGAAAGGGGTGGTTGTCGGTACAACGTAAGACACGCCCGGTCTCAGTAGTCACACGGAACACGGGCTTAATCCCCTTCTCCCATACCTGCGAGACGGTGGCGGGCACCACGCGCTGGTGGTCGTCCACAGCCAGAACACGGTGTCCAGGTGCGATATCACGGATCGGCACTAGCAATCCTGAGTCAGCGTCAAAAAGTCGCGTCTCCCCCGTCAGGCACTCTCTGAGATCTGAGAGCATGGGGCGCTTGTCTTCTCGCCGCTCAACAGAACGAGAGAGCTGAGACAGCGCAATCACAGGAACATCGAGCTCACGCGCAAGACTCTTCAGGCCGCGGGCGATCTCGGAGATTTCCTGGTTGCGGTTCTCGGAGCTTTTCGCGGAGCCACGCATGAGCTGTAGATAGTCCACGATCACCAAGTCCAGCGAGCCCTGCTCCGCCTTCAAGCGCCGACAGCGGGCACGCATCTCCAGCGAGCTCATGTCCGTGGTATCGTCAATAAACATCGGCGCATCCCACAATCGGTTCACTGCCTCCGAAAGCCGCGACCACTCTTCGTCTTGGAGAAAGCCCGTTCGCAATTTGTGGGCATTCACTTTCGCTTCCGAGCACATCATACGCTGAACAAGCGACTCTTTACTCATTTCTAATGAGAAAGTCGCCACAACACTACCCTTACCTGCCGCATTTTGACCAATGTTCATCGTCAGAGCTGTATTATGAACAATAATATCCTGTGCGATAAAGTTCGCCCCATCAGGAACAGTCAGGTCGTAAACATGCTGTTCACCAATTGATTCGATAGTAATGATTTCATCTAAGAACAGATCAGGCCACGGGCCTGGTTCTGGCGTAAAGCGTGTCAGCTTCCATCCTGATTCTGTTTGCGAAAGCTCAGTCACAACACGTCCACGAAGGAGGGCATGCTGAATACCACGTGCAATTTCTTCGTCTGGCGTACAAAACTCACTAGATTTAAACACCATCTGTTCAAGATAAATCATCACGTCTTTTGTGCCTAGACCCCAAAGACGTTGCAGTAAACTGCGCTCACCAGACCTCAGTGCCTCTACCAGGTCAGATATGGAACTGTCAAGAACTTCAAAATCGGGGCTACCAACAATAGGATGCCAACGCGATACTGCAATGCCATCTCCAACGATGAGGTCATGAAGGGGCTGCCAACCTTTATTTGTCAAAAACGGATGATGACCCGTAACTTCTACAAAACGCCCTGTCCGTGTCGTGACTCGGAAGGCAGGCTTTATTCCACTATCAATCCAATTAGAGATTTGGCTGGGTTGAACATGACCGCATTCGGACGTATTAACGATACACGCCATTTTTCGATGAACAGCTTCCTCAATAGTGAGGCGCTCACCTGTGAACGGATCATCCACGAGCGTTCGTGCCGTGAGACATTTCCCCATACTCGGGCGAGCAGCAATAATAATTAAATCACCGCGTTTCAGGCCACTGGTGATGTAATTAAGGTCATAAAATCCGGTATCTGTACCACTGACGACACCTTTGTCATGGTAAGCCGTATCAATTTGCTCAAAGACATCACTGAGCAAGGGGCGGAGCGGAGTGAAGCCTTCGGTCTTGCGCTTGCGGGCGACATTGAAGATGGCGCGCTCGGCCTGATCCACCAGCGTGTCCACTTCCTCGATCTCGCCGTAGGCCATCCCGGCGATCTCGGAGGCGGTCTCGATCAGGCGACGGAGCACGCCTTTCTCGGAGACGATCTTGGCGTAGTAGACGATATTGGCAGGCGTGGGGACGTACTCGGCGAGCTGCATCAGATACAAGTAGCCGCCCACTTGCTCTAAGCTCCCCCGGCGCGTGAGCTCATCTTTGAGGGTGACGATGTCTACGGGCTCGACTTTGTCTACCAGCGCCAGCATGGCCTCGTAGATGCGGCCATGGGCCTCACGGTAGAAGTCCTGTTTATCGAGAAACTCGGTGAC
>NZ_CBAYMC010000283.1:0-4904 GCF_964826245.1 Armatimonas sp.
GCATCTCGGGCCTGCTAACAACCCGCCGCACCCTCTAATTTGTTTCACGTGAAACAAATTCAATTAGAAGCCTCCCTCAGTGCTGAGGGAGTAACGGTGGGAAGTGCCCTCACAGCGGTCACGCTAAAGCTTCCCGCAGGGCAGCTCACGGGGATCATCGGCCCCAATGGCTCCGGCAAGACCACGCTCCTGCGCTGCCTTGTGGGAGAACGCAAGCCTGACTCTGGTAGAATCTGCCTCGGGAAAGAGGCCCTAGAGAACCTAAAACCTCAACTGAAGGCCCAGCTCCTGACCTATCTACCGCAAACCACCCCCATTTCCTTTGCTTTCACCCTGAAAGAGCTGGCAGGGCTCCAGGCAAGATCAGCCGACACTCTTGCCGCGGCTCTTGAGGCAATGGAGCTAGAGAGCCTGGCGGATCGCTCTCTTCTTACTCTCTCAGGGGGAGAGCGCCAGCGTGGTGCCATTGCGCGTGTGCTCGCTCAGGCCACACCCCTGCTACTCCTAGACGAGCCCCTCGCCCACCTTGACCTGCGCTACCAGAAGCGCTTACTGGGGTTTCTCGTGAAACACTGCCAGGCAGGAGGCAGCGTCGCGCTGGCTCTTCATGAGCTACGTCTGGCGCAAAACTGGTGCGACTCTCTTGTGCTCTTGCACCAGGGGAAGCTCGTTGCAGAAGGAACACCTACCGAGGTTCTGACTCCGGATAGACTTGAAAACGTCTTTGGTGTCGAAGCAGGTTTTGCCTATTAACATGGTCTTAATGTCAAAAGCGTGATTATTTGATAGACTGACAGACAACGTGGCAAAATCAAAACAACCTTTTGAGGAAGAGCTCAAGGAACTTCGGCGTATGCTCCTAGAGATGGGAGTGGCGGCGGAAGAGATGATCGGCGACGGTATTGCCGCACTGGTTCGGCAAAATACGGAGCTCGCCGATGCCGTGCTTGAACGAGATAACATTGTGGATCGGATGGAGCAGGAAGTGGAGCTACACTGCCTGAGGCTACTCTCTCGTAAAGTGGCCTCGGGCAGCGAGCTGCGCCATATTACCTCCGCCCTGCGCGTCGCAACGGACATTGAGCGAATCGCGGATCATGCCGTAGATATCGCACAAGCCGCCAAGCGCCTCTCGGTCGAGGCGATCTACAAGCCTCTGGTAGACATTCCTCATCTGGGAGAGTTAGCCCAGAACATGCTGCGCCTCACCCTAGATGCCTTTGTGCGGCGAGACCGTAAGCAAGCCCCGATTTTGATTGCCTCCGATGACGAAGCCGATGCGCTCTACAAGCACATGCGCGGCGAGCTGAAATCCACTCTGGAAAGCGATCCCCATGCCGTCTCCCACGCGATCTACTTGCTCTTTGTGGCCTACTACTTAGAGCGCATCTGCGATCACTGCACCAATATTGCAGAGCGCGTGGGGGATGCATGATAGGCGATACAGACTCCCTCATTGAAGAGTTTCTCGATGGTGCCCCTCGCGCTGAGACCTGGAGTAAGCTACATGAAGCGCTGGCCCTGCGCCTCGAAGCCGCACGACGTGAGGGAGATGCCCCGCAGATCGAGCAGCTAGAGCAACAAGTGGCCGCTCTTGCCCAAGAAGAAGCCATCACTCGCTTTGTCGAAGACTCCGTCCGAGTGACTCTGGTGCGCCCGCGTGGCGGTGAGTTCGATTTCGACGACGAATTCTAACAAAACCCGTACGATATTGGGTATAACGGGTCATGGGCAACCTGCGAGGCATTTTTTTTGATCTCGATGATACGCTGATTGACTCCACGGGCGCGATGCGAGCTGCCATCAGTGCCGTCTTGCCCCTGATGCCGGAACACTCTCCCACGCAGATCGCCGAGGCTCTTAAGCATGCCTACCACCAGCTCTGGGGCTACAAGACACCTGGCTATGCTGCTCTCAGAACCATAGCGACGCCCGAACTACGCTGCCGGCTCACGAAGGCCGCGCTAGAAAAACTCGGGATCACCAGCCCGACCCGCCTCACTAAGGTTCAGCAGGCCTACGAAGCCACTGAGCAGGCTACGCTTCAACTACTTCCCGGCACACAGGAAACACTTCAAGCACTTCAGCAGAGCTTTCGCCTCGGAATTATCACCAATGGCCCCTCGAATATCCAACGGGAGAAGCTCGCCCAAGTTGGTCTAGCGGAGTTTTTTGATGTTATTGTTGCAGACGCGGATTTTGGCGCTCCTAAGCCCGATCCACGGCTCTTTGACTATGCAGGAGGGCTACTTGGTTTAACATCGAGCGAACTAATGTTTGTCGGTGACTCACCCGAAGCTGATATTGCCGGGGCACGTGCCGCAGGCTGGCAAAGCGTGCTTTTCCGGGGAGCAGGTAGCTCTGAAGCAAGCTTCTGTATCGAAAAACTAGAGGAGATCTTGCTCTTGCCACCTATTCTCGAAACAAAACACTTGCATCCGGCGCAAAGGTCGCCGATACTATAGATTAAGTAGGGAAATGATGTTAGCACCCGCTCGAATGCTAGATCTGCTCACTCCGCGTCTCTGGACACCCGATCAGGGCGCGGCAGGGCTGATTTTCATCCCTCCCCCTCGGAGATTGATCACCGTAGTAGGGGGACAGATAGCATCGGCAGGAGACCGTGTGAGCGCAAGCCTCACGGTGCAAAGAGAGCGCTTTCAAGCGACACCAGGAGGTTTAATCATCGTGAGCAGTTCGCGCAAAAAGGAGCCCGGTCGAACGATAGGGCACCCAGATCTCGCCTCAGGGGCCAGCGTGCAACGAGGCGATGTCCTCTATGTCTCTATTGCGGAAGCGGTCTACCGCGAGTCACGCGGGGAGACTATCGAGCTCCATTTCGAGTCCACCGAAGAAGACAACGAAGCGCTTCGGGAGCTACGCGTGCGTGCCCGCAACCGCTGGGAGAACGATCGCCTCCCCGATGGTTGGACACGACCGCTCCCCCTACCTGCCCCCAGCCCCAAGAAAACGGGCCTCTCTGAAGAGCTACGCGCACTCGCAGAGGAGTGGAACGCCCGCCAGAGAGGCCCTGAAGCTCTTGAGGCCCCAGAGGCTACCGAAGAGGACTAAGGCGCTTCCGCAAGACGCAGACGGACGGTGCTAGGCTGGCCATCACGGAGGATTCCCAGCTCAACTTCCTGCCCGATTCGCTGGCTCTCCAGCACCTTGCGGTAACTTGCCTCATCGGGAGTGGGAGTGCTTGCCAGTCGCACGATGACATCGCCCTGCTGAAAGCCTGCCATGGCCGCGGGGGAGCTACGGTAGACAGCCCGAACCACCACGCCACTTGTTCCCTCAGGAAGCCGTAGCATCCGTGCCAAGCGTGCCGTCAGCTCCGTGGTAACCACCCCATCGTAAGGGCGCCGGACCTTGCCGTAGCGCTTGAGCTCTCCGACGATCTGCATGGCGGTCTTGATAGGGATCGCAAAGCCGATATTCTGGGCATCCGTGCGCACCAGAGTGTTAATTCCCACGACTTTCCCCCCCAGGTCCACCAGCGCCCCCCCCGAGTTGCCCGGATTGATAGCCGTGTCGGTCTGAATGAGATTCTCGTAGGTGCGGTCTTCCATCACCAGAGGTCGTCCCAGCGCCGAGACCACGCCTGCTGAGACCGAGTGCGAGAGGCCCACAGGGTTGCCAATCGCCAAAACCGTCTGACCAGGCAGCAGCGCATCGTTCTCCCCAAGCTGAGCAGTCGGCAGGCGCTGTGGGTCTTGGACTTTAAGAAGCGCAACATCGGTGGCGCGATCCGCCCCAACAGGCTGCGCGGTAAATACCCGGCCATCGGTGAGGGTGATCGTGATCTTTCCGCCCGTCTTTACGGACTCCCCGACCACGTGCTGATTGGTGAGGACATAGCCACCCTCTAACAAAACACCCGACCCCGCTCCCGTCGGCACTTCGCGGGTCTCCTGGCGGCCCCGGCCATAGAACCAGTCCTCACGGCTATCAAAGACCGTCCGACTCTGGCGTGAGGTTGTGTCAATCGCCACTACCGAGGGAGCCGCGAGCCGTGCCGCCTGCACAATGGGCTCTTTATCCGCCGCGTAGGGAGGGGCCGCCACCGCCAGCTTGCCCGGCAGAAGCGACTCCACACTTCCCCCCCGCACTGTCACACACGCCCCTGCCAGCATGCCCACGAGCAGCGTCCCAAGAGCTGTTGCGGGGTGATTCCATCGAAAACTAGCCATGACAAATCTTACTCCTTTTGCCTTTTTCATACGCAGGAAAAAAAACAAAGTTCCCCAAGTGAAAGAAATTGCACGGGGAAGCTACAGCGCCACCCGCGTAGCTACAAGCAGCTCAAAGAGATTGGCATAGAGGAGGAAATAGAGTTGTGAACAACAATTTGCCTGAGTCTACTCTAGGCAAACATTTGCAGGAAGAAGCGGCTCAGCCCACACCTGCAACCTCAGGACTCTGGGAACGTGTGCAGACCAAACGAAGCAAAAAGACGTTTCTTACACGTGTATTTCAGGTCAAAACCCAGTAGCGTAGGAGGGTCTGCACGGAGAGCATCACACCGATGGCGATCACCAGCTTGCGGACGTTGCCTGCCCCAAGTTTACGTGCCACACCGACGGCAAGCCAGCCGCCTAGCATCGCGCCGATGGTCATCAAGGCCGCGAGCTTGAGATCCACTTTGTGGCTGATCATGAGCACCACCGACGCCACGACGTTCAAGCCACCCGTGAAGACCGTCTTGAGGCCGTTCATCTTATGGATCTCGGTCATGCCCAGCATTCCGAGAGCCGCCAGCGTCAGAATCCCAATGCCCGCCCCAAAGTAGCCACCGTAGACCGCCACACCCAGCAAAAACAAGGCAATGGGTAAGGGGAATTTCTTCCCCTCCTCCCAGGATTGGGAGGAGGGAGGAGCGGAGCGGAGGGAGGAGGGCTTGA
>NZ_CBAYMC010000284.1:0-4878 GCF_964826245.1 Armatimonas sp.
TCCGCGATGTGGCCGTGGCGGGCTAGGCAAACCTGCTGACGG
The DNA here is from genome assembly GCF_964826245.1 of Armatimonas sp. Lineage (NCBI taxonomy): Bacteria > Bacillati > Armatimonadota > Armatimonadia > Armatimonadales > Armatimonadaceae > Armatimonas > Armatimonas sp. The sequence goes on from NZ_CBAYMC010000284.1 coordinate 43, forward strand.
GCCAGATCGTCACGGCTCGCTTCCAGCTCTGTCAGCCCGAGGAGCTCGCGGCCTTCAAACGTCGCCTGCGGACGTTTTGCCAGGGCCGCCTCGCGCCCTACCAGACCCCCGTGCGCATCACTCTTACCGAGGAGGCGCTCCACGGAGCCCGCTTCAAAAAACTCAGATGACAAAACAAAAGCTCAAAAAAGCACTCCAAGAAGACACGGCGGGAATTCATCCGCGCCTCCAGCTCGCTTTTGGGCTGCTGAAGTTTCTCCCCTTTCTGCCCTGCGCCACGCTCCTGCGGCTCGCCGGGGCCGCCGTGGGCGAGGCAACCGTGGTGCGCCATGGCATACGCCTCAATGGACAGCGCGGCCTTGCAAAGAATCTCAAGATCGGGCCGAAGTGCCACATCGAGCCAGGCTGTACGTTTGACTTGCAGGAGAAGATCATACTCGGCGCGGGTGTGTGTGTCGGCCACGAGACCATGATCCTCACCAGCTCACACCAGATCGGCCCGAAAGAGCACCGCGCGGGAGAGCTTGTTATTGCCCCCGTGGTGATTGAGGACGGAGCCTGGATCGGTGCACGCAGTGTTCTCCTACCGGGCATCACCATCGGTGCGGGTGCACTTGTGAGCCCCGGCTCCCTCGTCAACAAAGATGTTGCACCCCACACCCATATCGGCGGAACCCCCGTAAAGCACATTGCCAACCTCGACAAGCTGGTTCACTGAGACGAAGACCCGCAAGAGCGTGCCACCTGAGCCCACCGCTTTCAATCAGCGGGGTTAAAGGATTCAATCAGCCGCGCACTGCGTGCGGGAAGCTCAACGGCGTAGTTGCCGCTATGTACGCCGAGGTCTCTGTCGCTCCAGACATCGGTGAGGTGGGCAGGCTTGGCAAGGGGAATGAGGCAGGTAGCAGGCGAGTCTTCGCCGTTGAAGAGTGCCCAGTGGGTCTTGCCGCGTAGCTTGATCTCCCCGACTGTGAAGTTCTCATCAGCGAAGCGGGCGCAGATACCGGTAGCGGGGAGCATTTTTTGGAGCATCGCGAGGCGCTTGGGGGAGAGCTGGGTGAGGTCATCGCCGGAGAGCAACATGCCGCCGGTGGCATAGAGCAGCGTGGCGTGGAAGAGGAACTCGCTGTCGGAGAGGTCGCCGGTAAGGAGCAGACAGTCCGGATCGTTCCACCAGAAGCGCCCGTTCTGCCAGCCACGGTAGAGGTTCTCGCGGCCCGTCTTGGTAAACGACTCCCAGGAGCGGTCTATGTCGTTGGACGAGCGCGAGGCGTGGATCAGGCCAAGCGACGGCCAGATCGGATGGTTGCAGCCCAACACAACGCTGTTTGGACCCACGCCACGCAAAATAGCTTCCATGCCGCGCCGATAGGCTTCGATGCGCGTGGTGTTTTTGTCGAAGTGGTGGCCGCCGTGGATCGCGCCCCAGTAGTTGGCATCCAGCTTGAAGTAGGTGACGCCCCAGTCCTGGTGGAGCGTGCGAAAGAGAGCTTCGAGGTGCTCCTGGACGGCGGGGTGGCTGCCATCCAAGCAATACCACGGCCCCATGCGCCAGCCGCCAAAGCCGATCTTATTGGAGGGAAGGGGAGCGCCCGTCTCGTCTTTCACAAACCAGTCCGGGTGCTGGGCAAAGAGGCGCGACTGCCCATCGGCGATAAATGGGGCGACCCAGAGCGCGGGCTCGAAGCCCTTTTGCGCGATTGCCTTGAGCACGGTCTGCACCGAGCCACCAAACGCCTTGCCTGTGTCGAGCCAGTCGCCCATGTGTGGCTGGTAGCCATCGTCTATCTGGATGTAGCGCAGGGACGGGAGGTTTCTTGCGGCCCACTCTAGGTTGTCGTAGATATTCTTATCGGTGACATCGGGGCCAAAGCAGTACCACGAGCACCAGCCGGTCGGGACAGGGCTGTGCTTGAGCTTGGGGTGGTGCTTGGCGATGGCCGAAGTGAGCTTGTCTAAGAGCGCCTCGCGGTCATTTCCCGTGGCCATAAGAAACTCCTCGAGCTCCCAGCGCTCGCCGGGCGCGATGGTTCGGTTCTCGGTGTCGAGCGAGATGCGCAGGCGGGTGGCATCGAAGCTAAAGCGCCCGATAAAGCGCTTACAAGACGTGAAGCCCAGCAGCACGCGCTCTTGGTTTTCCGGGGTGAGCATCAGCATACCATAGCTCGTACGCAGGCTCTCAGGCTCGGGGATCTTGTAGTGTGTCCTATCTGGGTAGTAGCCCACATCGGCGGGGTTCGCCAGAGTTCCTGCCAGCTGGCTGAGCATCTGGAACGCCTCGCCATAGAGCGACGTGTCGCCCGAAAAGCCATGTGCTAGGTCAAACAGTACGATCTCAGGGACGGTGATCGGTGCAGGCGTGAGGTTATGGAGTGTGGCGCGGCAGAAGCTCCCACGCCAGGTGCGCGTGAGTGTGAGACCTGCTGGGACAGTGCACGCGCTGGTTTTGAGTCGTGCTAGTAACATGCCTGCTTAGCCTGGCATGATGCGCCCAACAAAAGCGATTAGCTCAGCGGGGTCAAAGGGCTTGGTGAGATAGAGATCCGTGCCACTGGTGTAGCCTTGCACCATGTCGTTCTCTCCCGTGCGAGCCGTGAGCATGATGACCGGCAGGTCGCGCAGGTCGTTGTCGCGGCGGAGGGTTGCGACCAGCTCGTAGCCGTCCATCTCGGGCATCATTACATCGGTGATAAGCAAAGTAGGGCGCTGGAGGAGCATCTGGCGGAGAGCATCGGCCCCTGAGACAGCGGTAACAACAGAGTATCCGTGACTCTTCAGGTTGAACTCGATCTGCCTGAGGATATTGGGATCATCTTCGACGACCATGATAATGGGGGGATTTTCCGTGTTCTGTGACATTGTGAGTCATTTTACCTGAGATCTTGCAAAAAATGCGCGAGTGGGATAGAATTCACTTAGGTTAAGTTAACTATGGTTAATTCTGAGAGAGAGCGTTATCTAGGCAAGGCAACGGGCGATATGCTCAAGGCCATTCATGCCCTGCAAACCCCCCTTGCAACCGCAGCGCCGTCGGCGGTTGCGGAGCGAACCCGGACATCGCGTGCGTTTGTGACCAAGATGCTCCTGACGATGGAGCGTGAGGGGCTCGTCGAGTATACCGCTTACAAAGGAGTTCGTCTGACAACCCTTGGGGAGCGTCTCGCCCGTGAGCTCTCGCGTCATCACCGGCTCTTGGAGCGCTTTCTTACCGACACGCTTGGGTTCTCGCCGGAGGGAGCGCACGACGAGGCCGAGCGGCTAGAGCACGTGATCTCCGAAGAGTTTGAAGAGCGCCTCGCTATTTTTCTCAACCACCCCACCACCTGTCCTCACGGCTCCCCGATTCCCGAGAGGGAGAACTGAGTTAAACGATGTCAACGACGCCTTCCTCTGCACCTTCTCTTCCTGAGGCCTACCAGAGTGTCTCGGTTCCTAAAACGGCTTCGTCCTGGCGAAGGCTTCTCGCTTTCGCCGGCCCCGGCTACCTGGTGAGTGTGGGCTACATGGATCCCGGAAACTGGGGCACCGATATTGCAGGCGGCGCAAAGTACGGCTACCAGCTCCTCTGGGTGATTCTTGCCAGCAACCTCATGGCGATCTTGCTCCAGACCCTCTGCGCACGCCTCGGCTTGGTGACGGGCAAGGACCTAGCGCAGGCCTGCCGTGACTACTACAAAAAGCCCGCCGCGATTGCGCTCTGGCTACTCTGCGAGGTCGCGATTATCGCCTGCGACTTAGCGGAGGTAATTGGTAGTGCTATTGCACTGAAGCTACTGCTGCATATTCCTCTGCCCTGGGGCGTGCTGATCACGGGGATGGATGTCTTGCTGTTGCTCGGCCTGATGCGCTTTGGCTTCCGTAAGATCGAGGCGCTGGTCATCACTCTCGTCGCAACCATTGCGCTTTGTTTTGCCCTCCAGCTCTTCTACGCCCACCCGGACTGGGGAGGAATTGGCCGTGGCCTCGTTACCCCACAGCTCCCCGACAAAGAGGCCCTCTTTATTGCACTGGGAATTCTCGGGGCCACCGTGATGCCCCACAATCTCTATCTCCACTCGTCGATTGTCCAGACCCGTGCCTATGAGAAAACGCCTGCTGGCCTGCGCCACGCCCTGCGTAGTGCGACAGCCGATACCGTGATCGCTCTGGGGATGGCCTTCTTTGTCAATGCCGCTATCTTGATCGTCGCCGCTGCCGCCTTTCATGCCAAGGGCCAGTTCGAGGTTGCGGGCTTGGAAGAGGCGCATGTTCTCCTCAAGCCCATGCTGGGGGGAGCCGCTGCCACCGCCTTTGCGATTGCGCTTCTGGCAAGTGGACAGTCGTCCACCATCACTGGAACCCTGGCCGGGCAGATCGTGATGGAGGGCTTTCTGAACTTCAAGATCGCGCCGTGGCTACGGCGGCTGATCACCCGCGCTCTGGCGATTATTCCTGCAATAGTGCTCATCGGGGTAAGTGGAGGCAAGAACACGGTCTTCTTGCTCACGCTCTCCCAAGTGGTGCTCTCGATGCAGCTCTCCTTTGCGATCTTCCCACTGCTGGCTTTCACCTCGGATAAAAAGCGCATGGGTGAGTTTACCAACCCACTCTGGCTCAAGCTCCTTGGTTTGCTAGTCTGTCTGCTTATCGCAGGGCTAAATATCAAGCTGCTCTGGGACACGCCCCAGATTGGACCCAAAGGGGTTATCGTCGGCGCTCTCGGAATCGCTGTGTTTGCCGCCTGGGTGCAGTGGGGCTACAAAGGGAAACCCGAGGTTGCAAAGCCTGAGGAGGCATGATAAACTTCCCCTCGCACGTCACTTGTTTTGAGTTGCGAGCAAGCCGCCTTAGCTCAGC
>NZ_CBAYMC010000285.1:0-4809 GCF_964826245.1 Armatimonas sp.
CGTATATCATGCGCAATGCCTTTTGCTATCGTGATTTCTCAGCAACCTACCGTGCTTTCTCTGGAGAGTTTTCTCGCCCAAGTTGAGCAGCGCTTCCCCAAGCTGATTGGGGCCGAGGCCGAGCGTCTTGCTGTCTCGGCGAAGCGCCAAGCGAAACAGGGCGCGTTTGATCCTCAAGTCAGCGTGGGAACCGAGACCCTTCGCTACAACAGCGCCTCGGCGCGGGGGAAGGCCTCGGCAGGTGCCAACAATGAGATCGGTGTAGAAGCCGCCACGCCCTACGGTCTGAAGCTGGCGGCGGGCCGCAGCTGGAACGCGGGGGGCGTAAAATCTCCGGACTCCGCCACGGGTAGCGAGGGCAACTACTTTTTCTACGGCAAGCTCCCCCTGGCGCGGGGCGGTGGGATTAATGAGAAGCTTGTCGGGCTGACGCAAGCACGACTCGCGGAGCCCGCCGCGACACTGAGCGTGGTGGGGCTGCGGCAAAATACGCTCTTAGAGGTCTCACTGGCCTACTTCGAGTGGTCGGGGGCTGTGCAGAAGCTCCAGATCGCCCAGAAGCTCCTCGATGTGGGAATTTTCCGTGCGACCGGTCTGAAAAAAGAGCTGGCCGCAGGAGCACAGGCAGCGATAATTATCACCGAGGCCGAGGCAGAAGTGGAGCGGCGGCGGGCGAGCTTTATCAAGGCCCAGCGCGATCTGGACAAAGCTACGTTTAAGCTCACCAAGTTTGCCTGGGATGGCGTGGATCTCTTCAAGCTCTCCCCGATGCCGCTGCGCTCGCCCACACTTCTGAGCGAGAGTGCACTCTCGGAGGCACTGCAGCGCGCGAGAGAGCTACGGCCCGAGCTAAAACTCATCGCCTTACAGACGGAGAGCACTCGCCTAGAGGGCAAGCTCGCCCAGAACGATCTTAAACCCGCCGTGGATCTCGTCTTTTCACCCGGCGCGGATCTTGGCAATAAAAGCGTGGGGCTAAACTATAAAGTTGGTATTAATGCCTCAATCCCGCTCTACCAAAACGATGCCAAGGGCCGTAAAGAAGAGGCTTTCCAGAAAGAGCAGAAACTCACACGGGAAGCCGAGCTGGTCCAGCGCAATATTGAGCTTGAGGTGCGCGACGCCAGCAATGCCATTGACCGCACCCAGCAGCGCTTTCTCGCGGCGCAAGAGCGCTACCAGAAAACAAAAGAAGTCGAAGAGGGCGAGATCAAGCTCTACCAGCGCGGGCTTGGGACGCTTTTTTTGGTCAATCAGCGCGAGCAAGCCACAGCAGAGGCCGCCAGCCTGCTGATTGATATCCAGGTAGAGTACGAGCAGTCACTTGCCGCACTGCGTGCGGCGAGTATGGAACTTTAGAACGAAGAGAAAAAACGAAAAATAAAATGTACTGTCCCATGTGTAGCACTCCCCTCCGTGCCGTTGAGCGCCAGGGGCTTCCCATTGATTTCTGCCCTGGCTGCCAGGGTGTCTGGCTTGACCAAGGAGAGCTCGATGAGCTCATCCGTCGTGAGGCGAGTGAGGCGCTTCTCCAGGGACAGCGACTTCTCCAGAGCCAGCGCAACGCACGTGCTTACGACCGCGTTGACTACGATGCCCCCGCTCCGGCTCCACCTCTGAACTTTGCCCTACGCGCGAACTCGGAGGTCCGACGATAGCTTCCTCACATCATCACCATCACCCAACACCCATGGCGCGCCTCCTGAAACTGCTCAGTGAGGACAAGAGCGACCTAGGCGTCCTTGCGGTCTACACGATTGTCGTGGGCTTGCTGGGACTTGCCATGCCACTGGCGGTACAGTCGCTGGTTAACTCGGTGGCGGCAAGCACTGTGCAGCCGCTTGCCGTGCTCTCATTGATTGTCTTGCTGGGCCTGCTCGCCGCCGGGTGGCTCTCACTCTTGCAGCTCGCGTTGGTGGAGACACTCCAGCAGCGGCTCTTTGCACGCTCGGCACTACGCATCGCCCGCAATCTCATCCACAGCACCTCTAGGGCCCTCTACGGCACCTACGCGCCCGAGCTGGCGAACCGCTTTTTTGACGTGCTCACGGTGCAGAAGTCTCTTGCGAAGCTCCTGCTCGACGGGCTCACGGCAGCGCTACAAGCCACAGTCGGACTGGTCGTGCTGGCATTCTACGACAAGAGCGGCTTGCTACTGGGCTTTGATCTCTTCGTGCTGCTGGTCATCGGATTTGTAATCTTCCCGCTGGGGCTTCATGGCCTGCGCACGAGCCTTGCCGAGTCGGCGGAGAAGTACCATCTTGCAGGCTGGCTCCAAGAGCTGGCCCGCTGTCGCATGAGCTTCAAGCTACACGGCACTCCCGAGTTTCTCTTAGCACGCGCGGAAGACCGCGTGGCCGCATGGCTTATCGAGCGGCGACGGCACTTTGCCGTTACGTTTCGCCAGGAGGCGGGCAACCAGCTCTTCACCGCACTGGCCAGCACGGGTGTTCTCGCCATTGGCGGCTACTTGGTGGTGCAGCGCGAGCTCACCCTCGGGCAGCTCATTGCCTCCCAGCTTATTGTCGCCAACGTTTTAAAAGGCACCGATAAGCTCCTGCGCCAAGCCGAGACGCTCTACGATCTGCTCACGGGCCTCGATAAGACAGGCTATCTGACGGATCTTGAGACGGAGCGTGAGGGCGGCCACGAGATCCCGGCCTCCTCTAGCGGCGGCGCAAGAGTTCTCCTCCACGACGTGCACTTTACCTATCCCGGGCCAGGTGGCCGCGAGGTGCTCTCGGGTCTCAATCTGAGCCTGGAGCCGGGCGAGCGCATCAGCCTCGTGGGCGCGAGTGGCACGGGCAAGTCCACACTGGCCTCGCTTCTGGGAGGGCTTGAGGAGGCGAGCTTTGGGCTGATCGAGCTCAACGGCGTGGAGCTACGTGGGGCGTCTCTGAGCTGCCTGCGCGACCGTGTCAATATCATGTCCTACGAGGACGCGATCTTTGAGGGCACGATCGAGGAGAATATCTGCATGGGCCGCACGGGAATCTCTTCCGAGCAGGTGCGCTGGGCTATCACACTAGCACAGTGCATAGATGAGATCGCCGCGCTTCCGGAGGGCCTCCAGTCTCGCTTGGTTCCTGGCGGCGAAAATCTCTCGCGTGGGCAAGCGCAGCGGATTCTGATTGCCCGTGCGATTGTGGACAAGCCGGAGCTACTGATCTTCGATGAGGCCTTTACGGGCCTGGATGAAAATACGACACTGGCGATCTTAGACGGGCTTTTCGCGCCGGAGAATCCTTGGACGATCATCGATATCTCGCACGAGGGGCCGGTCGTGACCCGTGCCAGCAAGATCTATGTCTTAGCGGATGGTAAGATCGTCGAGAGCGGCAGTCCACAGGAGCTGGCAGCGACTGAGAATAGCGAGTTTGTGCGCCTCTTTCCCCTGCTTAGCCGCATGCTACGAGGAGCACTTTAAAAATGGCAAGTTTGTCTTCGCAAAAAGAGCTGGATCAGCGCACACAGCGCCTCGTTCCCACACGCCCCGGCAAGCGCCGGATCGTGATCACACTCCTTACCATTGTCGCGATTCTCACCGCGATTCTCAAGCTCACTCCGTTCCAGCAGACGGTGATCGGCAATGGAAAAGTCGGTGTGTTTGCCGTGATGAACCGCCCACAGACCGTGGATGCCCAGATCGGGGGACGGCTGGTATCTTGGAGTGTCCAAGAGGGCCAGAACATCAAAAAAGGTCAGCTTTTGGGCGAGATCGAGGACACCGAGTCGCGGTTTCTCTCTCAGAATCGCTATAAACTCATTGATAAGCAGCTCACGGCCCAGCGCCAGCGCAAGGCCGAGGTCGAGCAGCGCATCGCGGAGATTGAAGCACAGCTCGTCTCGCTCGAAGGCTCACGCGGTGCCCAGATCCCCGCAGCCTCGGAGCGCCAGGGACAGGCACGCAACCGGCTTGGCGTTGCGCAACAAAACGTGGTCGTCGCGCAGAAAGCCCTAGATGCCACCAAGCAAGTCGCCACAAAGCAGGCGGAGCAGCGCATCACCCAGGCCACACAGCGCGTCGCACAGGCAAAAGATCGCCTGAAGCAAGCCGAGCAGACCATCGACGCCGATACCGTCTCGCTGAGAGTCAACCGCATCCAGAAAGAGCGTCTTGCGGAGCTTCTCAAAGAGGGCCTGCGCTCTCAGCGTGAGTTTGAGCTGGCGGAGCAGGCATTAAATGCCGCCGAGGTCAAGCTCACCCAGTCCAAGCTGGCCGTGGAGATCGCGCAAAAAGAGATCCTCAACGCCGAGGCCGATCTAAGATTTGCCAAGGCGACGGGCATTCAGGCCGATATTGACGTGCAGCGCGCCACGGCCCAGGTCGTCTCTGCCCGAGAGGCACTCGCCTCTGCGCAGCGCGACGTGACGGTCTTTGGCTTTGAGCAGACCCGCGTAGACGCCGATACCGCAGCGGCCCTGAGCCGAGAGCGGGCGAACTTGCAGCAAGTCAAAGAGAGCCTGGCCGCCATCACCGACAGTATCGCAAAAGCCGAGCTGGAGCGAGAGAACATGCAAGCACGCGTCGCCCAGCAAAAAATCTTCGCACCGTCGTCGGGGAGGGTCTCACGGATTGGCAAGACCATCGGCCCTGGCCAGACGGTCAAGAAAGATGATGTGCTTTTGGAGATCGTCCCCGAGACGCTCGATCAGGCCGTCGAGCTGGTACTCAGCGGCTTTGATGCGCCTCTCGTCACCGTGGGACGCAAAGCTCGGCTCCAGTTCAACGGCTTCCCCGCCGTGCAGATTCAGGGTTTTCCTCAGGCCGCCGTGGGCACGTTTGCGGGCGTGGTCACCAACATGGAC
>NZ_CBAYMC010000286.1:0-4793 GCF_964826245.1 Armatimonas sp.
CTTGGACACGGGCTAGGTTCTCACGCAGCGCCACTTTAGCGCTCTGTGTGCTGCTCTCATCTGCATCGTAGCCTACAGCATCCACTCCGCTGGCTTGCGCCAAGAAGAGCGCTCGCTCGTTGTGAAAGCGCTGGGAGACAATGATCAGCCTGTCTTGGCCGAAGACTCTCTTCGCTCGCACGATTGAGTCGAGTGTCCGAAAGCCGGCAAAATCGCAGGTGATCTTCTCTTTAGGCACCCCTGCCGCTACTAGGTCGCGGCGCATCGTGGCAGGCTCGTTGTAGTTGAGCCTACGGTTATCGCCGGAGACCAAGAGATACTCCACCTTGCCTGCTTTATGGAGATTGGCCGCTGCCGTGATCCGTTGGGTGTAGTAGAGGTTGGGCTGCCCTTTCGCGACATACTTACTCGTTCCCAGCACCAGCGCGACTTTTGTGTGGGGCAGTGCGGAGAGAACGCTATGGTGCCGACCAGCTGCCTTAGCAAAAACAACCCACTGGCAGAGCGCACCTCCAAAGATCAGCAAGGCGAAGAGAAGCGCCACCGCGACCAAGAGCGTCCGCAGGGGGTGCCGTTTCAGTGCCTTTGCTGCACCTCGGGGGTGCGCAGATACCAGACTAATGCCCATAAAAATATCGTCAGGAGCACGACCCCAGCCATGGCCAGACAGCCAAAGCAGGTCTTGTCCACATCACCGATCTTCGCGGCCAGCGTGGGGAAGTAGTCCCGGTCCGCACGGGCCGGAAGCTCTTCGGGATCGGGGATTTTCTCCCCCTCGCTGGTGTCACTCATGCTTTGCTATAGCTCAATCTTGGTCTGAACGGTCTGCTGCACGGGCACCTCGGTTTGGGTGGTGGCCGTGGCAGGCTTCTTCATCCAGCTCATCATACCCCGAAGCTCACGTCCAACGACCTCGATCAGGTGATCATTGTCGCGTTTTGCCAGGGCATTGAAGCTCGGACGATTGGCCTTGTTCTCCAGAATCCACTCTTTGGCGAACTGTCCGGTCTGGATCTCATCGAGAATGCGCTTCATCTCGGCTTTGGTCTCGGGGTTGACGATGCGTGGCCCACGGGTCATGTCGCCAAACTGCGCGGTGTCCGAGATGGAGTAGCGCATCCCGGCGATCCCGGACTCGTACATGAGATCCACAATGAGCTTGAGCTCGTGCAGACACTCGAAGTAGGCGATCTCCGGCTGGTAGCCTGCCTCGACCAGTGTCTCAAACCCCGCTTTCACCAGCGCCGTCGCGCCGCCACAGAGCACGACTTGCTCGCCAAAGAGGTCGGTCTCGGTCTCTTCCTTGAAGCTGGTCTCCAGCACGCCCGCACGGGTTCCACCGACGCCCTTGGCCCACGCCAGAGCACGGGCCTTTGCCAGCCCGGTCGCGTCTTGGTGAATCGCGATCAGACAGGGGACGCCACTGCCCTCGGTGAAGACGCGGCGCACCATGTGGCCGGGGCCCTTGGGAGCGCACATAAAGACATCCACATCTGCAGGCGGCACGACCTGCCCAAAGTGAATGTTGAAGCCATGGCCAAAGGCAAGCGCCTTGCCCGCCGACAAGTTCGGCGCAATCTCGTTGTTGTAGAGATCCCCCTGGAACTCATCGTTGACCAGGATCATGATCACATCGGCCTTCTTGGAAGCCTCCGCAACCGTCAAAACCTCAAAGCCATCCGCGACGGCCTTGTCCCAGCTCTTGCCCGGACGCAGGCCAATAATGACATTCATCCCGGACTCCTTCAGGTTCAGCGCATGCGCATGCCCCTGCGAGCCGTAGCCAATGACCGCGAGGGTCTTTCCCACCAACACATCAAACGACGCATCGGCGTCATAGTAAATCGTAACCGGCATTTTTCTATCTTTCTTCTTTCAGGTTAAATTGTCAGCCAAGGCGTAAACGCCCCGCCTGCAAATCTGCGCCGTCCTTGTGGACGCGATGAGCCCAGAATGGTGAACCTCTGGGCTATAGGGCTTCGTTCCTCAGTCGCCTCGCTTCGCTCACTGCTCCAATTCCTCAATTGTCTCTTCCAAACGCCGTGCATTCCCACCCGCAAGCACAGGCGTGCTTGGAAACAGAGGCGCAGGTACAGGAGCGTCAGGCTCGTCATCTTCCTTGGAATCATCCCCTAGACCCAGGCGCTTCTTCAGCGTGGAGAGTTCCTTATCCGATTTCGGACGATCCAGTGCCTCACGGTAGACTTCGCCAAGATACGCGGCGCGGGCTTCTTCTGTCTCGAAGAGGAGCGCGGTCTGGCCGGTTTCGTCGGTGACGATCAGGCAGAAGTGCCAGTCAGTGTCGTGGGCAAAAAGCAGGCGTGTGTCGCCTTTGTAGACGGGCTGAATGTCCCAGTAGATCTCTTCGAGCAGGCCGGGGGGAACGGGGCGCTCGATGTGAGCCATCTCCGCGCCGCTTCGTGCCATCTCCCCCGGCTCTTCCCGCGACGAAGGAGCAGTTGGGGAAGAGGGGGTGGCGAGGAACGAGCCGGGGGAGATGGCGACTCTTTCTGCAGGCACGGCAAGCCGAGGTAGCTCGTCACGGAGTTCGGCGAGAAACGCGCTATCCTCTACGGCAGTGTCGCCCAGAAGGGAGTGGAGCTGTTGTGACGACGCGGCATCAACCAGGCGCAGCAGGCGGGTGATTTCCGCCAGCAGCGCTTCTTGATCGTCGGTCAAGACGACCGTTTCCATGGTGATGCGGCGCAGCTCAGAGAGCTTACCGGCCACCTCGTGACAGAGATCATCAAACTCCGGGTGATACATCGTCGTCGAAAGCCTAAACCGTCCGGGAGCCCCGCATCAGCGCGATGCGGCCTGTGCGAACCAGCTCGCGGATGCCGTAGCTCTCCATCAGCTTCTCAAACGCGTCAATCTTATCCGCGCCGCCGGTTACTTCGACCACAAAAGTCTTCTCCGCCGTGTCAATGATCTTCCCGCCGAAAACTTGGGTGACAAGCTGGATGAGCTCCACCTGGCGCTCGGGCGTGACCGTCACCTTCACCAGCGCTAGCTCGCGCTCCAGCATCGGGGTATTGACATAGTCGTAGACTTTGAGAACATCGAGGAGCTTGTGGAGCTGCTTGGTGATCTGCTCTAAGATATCGGCGTCGCCGCCAACAACCAGCGTCATCCGGCTGACATTGGGGTCATCGGTGATCGAGACGGTGAGGCTCTCGATATTATAGCCACGGCGGGCAAAGAGGCCGGAGACGCGGGCGAGGACGCCAGGGCGGTTCTCCACAAGAACGGTGATCGTGTGTGTTTCAGTCATAGGTTTTGTTTGCGTTTCAAAAGAAAATAAGCGCCCGCTGCCAGCGCTCCCAGCGCGGCAAGTTTCGTCAGTTTCTTGACGGGATCGGGTGGTATCAGCGCGACAATCGGGCTACCGTCACTTGCTTGCCGCACGGGTTGCCCAATATAGCGGCCTGCACGTGCGATGGCAAAGCACTGGGTCATGTCGGCGAGCTGCCGACCGAGAGACGGATCACTGATAGGATTGCCATGCCCAAAGCAAAGCGTTTCTGGCTGCAGCGCCACAATCCGATCCAGGCTCTTGCGAACCGCGAACCAGTCCGTGGTGAAAGGCTGCGGGGGCCAGCTCAGCCCCGTGCGTGGTCGCCACTCATCGATAGAGACATTCATGAGCGCATCGCCAACAATCAGCGTCTTGCTCTTCTCGTGCCAGAAACCGACCTGCCCGAGTGTGTGACCGGGCAAGGGAATCACTTCCCAGCCCCGTGGCCCCTCGGTGAGGGGCTGGACAAAGGGCCGCAGGTCTTTGCCGCGGGTGCTGGCAAAGCGCGAGGCGAGCGAGAGCCAGCCGCCGCAGGCGCTGGGGTCTGCGGGTGGGTAGTCGCACTGGCCCGTCAGAAATGGCAGCTCCGCTTCGTGGGCAAAGATCGGGACATTCCAGTAGGCTGCGAGCGCCGCCGCACTTCCCGCATGGTCGTAGTGGCCGTGCGTCAGATAGATCGCGGCGGGTTTCTGGTTGCCGTAGCGCCGCCGTGCCTCTCGGACAATCGCCGAGAAGTGCCACGGCAGTCCCGTGTCGATCAGTGCCCACTCGCCCCCCGGCTCGCCATTATCCACAAAGTAGACATTGACAAAGCCAAGGGAGAGCATCCCCCCTCTTCCCCTCCTCCCAGGATTGGGAGGAGGGGCTAGGGGAGGAGGGCTAACGCGCGACATCCACGACCTCATTGGGGTCAGGAACACGGGTGTCCTTGGGCTCGAAGTGGCAGACGCTGGGCGGGGCGAGCGCGGGCTCGGGCTTGCGCACCATCATCTCGTTGATCGTCTGACCCGACGGAATCATCGGGAAGACATTGCTCTCCTTGGCCACGCGGATGTCCATCACGACAGGGCCGTCGTGCTCCATCGCCTTGCGTAGCGTGGCTTCCAGCTCCTCGGGTTTCTCGCAGATCAGGCCCAGAATCCCGTAGGCTTCGGCGAGTTTTACAAAGTCCGGAGCCTGCTCCAGGTTCACCGACGAGTAGTGCTTCTGCCAGAACATCTCCTGCCACTGGCGCACCATCCCGAGGTACTGGTTGTTGAGGATCATCACTTTCACCGGCAATTTATAGATGCTGGCGACCATCAGCTCCTGAATACACATCTGGATCGAGCCATCGCCCGAGATGCACCAGACCGGCTCTTTACCATCGGAGGCGAACGACGCGCCAATGGCGGCGGGCAGGCCAAAGCCCATCGTTCCCAGGCCCCCCGACGTAATAAACTGCCGAGACTTTCGCATGCCGAAGTGCTGCGCGGCCCACATCTGGTGCTGGCCC
>NZ_CBAYMC010000287.1:0-4784 GCF_964826245.1 Armatimonas sp.
CGGCGTAGCCCTGCGCCGTGCCCAGGGGAAGTCCCCGTTTCTCTTTGACACGCTTGAAGCCCTCAGTGAGGCCCAACTCCGAGGCCAAACACAAATTGGCAGCCTGACAGTTGCCCTGATGGGCCGTTGGGACCTGCGCACCCGCCAAATCTTCGACCAAGAGATCGCCCTCGGCTGGCGCGGCAAGACCGTCGAGCCACGCCTCACCTGGCGCAGCCAGAACCAGCAGGTCGGCTTCACCATCAACCTCCCCGCCCTCACCGGGTTCTAGCACCGCTACGGGGAGGAAATTTGGTCTATCACCCCGAATAGGGCTTCAAAAGTTTGTACTTTTCTGAGGACATAAAAAAGATGGCAAAGCAAGTTCGTATCGGTCTGGTGGGGTATCAGTTTATGGGTAAGGCGCACAGCAACGCCTACCGTCAGTTGCACCGCTTCTTCCCCGAGCTCGGCATCGAGCCCGTGCTGAAGGCGCTCTGTGGGCGCTCTGAGGAGAAAGTGAAGGCTGCCGCTGAGAAGTTTGGGTTTGAGAGCTACGAGACGGATTATCGCAAGCTGGTAGAGCGCGATGATATTGACATTATTGATATTGTCACGCCCGGCGACACTCATGTGGAGATTGCGATCGCAGCGGCAAAAGCGGGAAAGATGGTTTTCTGTGAGAAGCCACTGGCAAGCTCCATAGAGAAAGTGGAGCTGATGTGCGATGCGGTAAACGCAGCGGGAGTGCGCAATGCCACTTGTTTCAACTACCGTGGTGTCCCGGCGGTCAAGCTGGCCAAGCAGATGATCCAAGACGGTGTCCTGGGCAAGATCTACCACTGGCGTAGCGTCTATCTGCAGGACTGGATCATCGACCCCAACTTCCCGATCGTCTGGCGCCTACAGGGCGATATCGCGGGCTCAGGCTCCCATGGCGACCTTGTGGCCCACTCCATCGACATGGCGCACTACTTAGTCGGTGATATTACTGAGGTCTGTGGCATGATGGACACGTTTATCAAGCAGCGACCCATTCTTGCCGAGTCCGACGACCGGCTCGGAGGGAAAGCCAGCGACCAGATGGGCGATGTGACCGTGGACGATAGCTCGATCTTCTTGGCGCGCTTTGCCAACGGGGCTGTGGGGACCTTTGAGGCGACCCGCCTGGCGGCGGGACGCAAGAACCACAATAAGTTCGAGATCAATGGCAGCAAAGGCTCGATTGTCTTCAATATGGAGCGCATGAACGAGCTGGAGTACTACAACCACGACGATCCCGCGGAGCTGAAGGGTTTCCGCACGATCCAGACCACGGATGGCAGTCATCCCTACACCGGTAACTACTGGCCTGTCGGGCATATCATCGGCTATGAGCACACGTTCATCAACCTCATCCACGACATGCTCCAGGCTTGGGACACGGGCGCGGAGTTCCACCCCAACTTCAACGATGGCCTTAAGTGCCAAAAAGTGCTGGATGCGGTGAAGAGCTCGTCGGACAGCCGTCTCTGGAAGAGTATCTAAAAATATCTCTGCCTACCCGAAACTAAAGCCCCTACTTTTTCGTCCCTATAAGTAGGGGCACTGTCTCTTTAGGAGTAAGTAATCATGGCTCGGTGTAAAGCATGCGGGACGGAAGCGCCCGCGATGGCACGGTTTTGTAATATCTGTGGTGCGGCGGTAACGGCGGCGAGTGCGCCTCCTGCCAGTGCAGCGACGTCTATGCCTGCCGCACGACCCCAGCCCACACAGTACGCGCCGCCAACGGCTGCCGCGCCGCCGCAGAACCAGAGCACGGGCATGAACAAAGCCGCGATTGCGGCCCTCGTCTCGGGTGTGGTGCTGATTGGCGCGGCGGGCTTTCTCTTCGCCAAGAGCGCGGGGCTCCTCAATGCCCAGAAACCCAGCTCTCCGAGTGGTGCCGTGATCAATGCGCCCAACACTCAGCCTGCCCAAGCGCCGGTTCTAAGTGCTCCTCAGCCGCAGATGCCGCAAGCCCCGATCATGAAGCCTCCTGGCACCATTGGCAACCCCATGCCCGCCGATGTGATCGCATGGCTACGCTGGCTCAAGTGGTTCGAGGGCGAGCGTAAGCGCCTGGAGGCCAAGAGCGCAGGAGAGCTAGTTGTACAGCTTCAGAACGCGATTAAAGAGTACATGACAGGCGAGTCTCTGGGGCTGCTCGATGGCAGCTTTGAGAGTGGGGATGCACCTAAGAAGCCTGCACCCAACTACGGGGAGCAGATCGCCAAGGTAATTGGGGAGTGGAACCAGGCTGCCAATGTCTACAAAACACCGGGCGCCGCTAACAAGCCACCTCTCCCGGATGCCTGTGCGCCGCTCGCGTCAGGGTATGGAATGGCTCTTGACGCGGGGATCGCCGAGATGAGCAAGCTGATGAACACGCTCAATAGCGCTCTGGGCTCGATGAGCGGCCAAGGCGGCGATGCTAGCGGTGCCCAGAATATCGTCCGCGATCTGATGGGCCAGAAGAGCAGCAAGAGCGCCTCGAAGAGTGTGGATGCGCTCTTTATAGATGCCAATGCCGCTCTTGATGCCGTTCGTAATCGCTACACGGACATCCCTCCGGATA
Organism: Armatimonas sp.; assembly: GCF_964826245.1. NCBI lineage: Bacteria > Bacillati > Armatimonadota > Armatimonadia > Armatimonadales > Armatimonadaceae > Armatimonas > Armatimonas sp. The sequence goes on from NZ_CBAYMC010000287.1 coordinate 2,576, forward strand.
TCAACGCCACCAACTTCCGCATTGTCTCCGAGGGAGCCAGCCTGAGCCTCCCGATCATGGGAATGTAGGCTAGTACGGTCCGCGAATAAAGCTCGCCACGTGTGTCTGGTAGAACGTGGAGAGCTGCTGGTGGAGCGCTTCTGAGAGGGGAAGAAGGCTGCTCACCGAGACATTACTCTCGACTTGCGCTAAGCTGGTTGCTCCGGGAATGACGGTGGTCACGGCGTCGAAGTCCAGAATCCAGCGCTGGGCGAGCTGGGCGAGTGTCCAGCCTTCGGGGACAAGTGGCTTAAGCGCATCGGCAAGCTCGACACCTAGAGCAAAGGGCAAGCCTGCAAATGTCTCCCCGACATTAAACGCGGCACCATCTCGGTTGTAGGTGCGATGATCGCGGGCAGCAAACTCGGTCTGCGTCGTGTACTTGCCCGAGAGGAGCCCCGAGGCCAGCGGTAGGCGCACGATCAGCGCGACATTTTTCGCTTTGGCTCTCTCAAAAAGCATCTCAATAGGCTTCTGGCGGAAGAGATTGAAGATGATCTGGAGCGAGGCAAGGCCCTCTTGCTCCAGGCAGATCAGCGCCTCTTCCATGCTCTCGACACTGGCCCCGAAACGTGCGATCAGTCCCTCGCTCTGAAGCTGGCGGAGCGTGTCAAAGACCTCACCCTTGCGAAACTCTTCGGTGGGGATGCAGTGAAGCTGAGTGAGCTCCAGCCGCTCAATCCCAAGCCGCTTTAGGGAGTCTGTGGTGTGCTGTCGTAGTGCGGCGGGCGAAAAATTCCCTGGCCAGCCCGGATCGCCCCGTCGCCCGAGCTTGGTGGCGACAAAAATACCGTGCGGCTTGTCTGTGGCAAGCCATGCCCCGAGGCGCTGCTCACTCACTCCGCCGCCATAGACATCCGCTGTATCGAAAAACGTGACGCCGCTCTCATAGGCAGAGCGAAGAATGGCCCGCGCTGCACTATCGTCCATCGCGCCCCAGTCACCGCCCCCAAGCTGCCAGCACCCTAGGCCCACCTCAGAGACGGGGATGCCTTGAAAAGATCGTTGTTTCATCGCGCCCATTGTACAGGCAAAAAGAGGGTACAGTGAGGCATGAAACTCGATACACTCACACTCTGGCCAGGGAAGCTCCCCGGCGCGTCTCCAATCACTACAGGCCCTGAAGCGGATATGTCAAAGCCTGGCGAGGGGATGACGGGTGGTAAGGCCGTGATTCGTTTGGGCAATGTCAGCCAGCCGGAGCTACATGTTTATCTGCCGAGTGGCAAGCGGACGGGAGCGGGGATCGTGATCTGTCCCGGAGGTGGTTATAACATTCTGGCGTGGAATCTGGAGGGCACGGAGATCGCGACGTGGCTGAATAAGCAGGGAGTTGCGGCGTTTGTCCTCAAGTACCGAGTCCCGACGGGCGCACTGAAGCCTAACTGGGAAGGGCCGACCATGGATGCGCAGCGGGCACTGCGGCTCGTACGTGCCAATGCCAGCAAGTGGGGCGTGGCTCCCGATAAACTCGGCATTCTGGGGTTCTCGGCGGGGGGCAAGACAGCGGGGATGGCGGCGCTCCAGAACGGCAAGTCTCTCTACGAGGAGCAAGATGATACCGATAAGCTCTCGTGCCGCCCAGACTTTGCCGTGCTTGTCTATCCCGCCTACTTCTGCGACAACAATCTCCAGCTCTTGCCGGAGTATGCCGCGATGGTGACCAAAGATCTGCCGCCGTTTTTCTTCGCCCACGCCGCCGACGATGGAGTGACTTGCCAGAGTAGTGTTCAGCTCTTCACTGCACTTCGAAAAGTGAAAGTCTCCGCCGAGCTCCATGTCTGGGAGTCAGGTGGCCACGGCTATGGGATGCGCCCTCAAAAAGATAAACCGATCCCGACGGCCTGGCCCAAGCGCTGCGAAGAGTGGCTCAAGGCGCGTGGGCTGATGTAGACGCTGGCTAAAGATAGCGTCTGAAGGCGCAAGCGCCACGAAGTCGCTTCGCAACTAAACTCGGTCGCCGATTTTAACCGGTGGATTCAGGGGTAAGCGAGCGCATGAGCCTATCTTGAACGACGGCCATCGTGACATCACCGCGGGTGCGCTCCACCACGGCACGCAGGGCATCGCAGGTGCGCCGCAGGCCGCTGGTGACGGCATCCGGGAAGTCTACCGTGGCAAGTGCCGAGAGAATCTCATCCATCGTCGTGAGCGTACTCTCCGCGCGAGC
>NZ_CBAYMC010000288.1:0-4762 GCF_964826245.1 Armatimonas sp.
GGGGTAAGCGTGTATTTTAGGCGGACATTGCGGTCGGAGGTAGCCTCCAGAGTGCTCTCAAACGTGACGGCGATACTGGCGGGGAGGGTGCGCGTGCGAATGCGAGCCGCCCCAGGGGTGGAAGCCGCAACGGTCGTTCGGTACTGCCACATGGCCTCAAAGATACCCGGCCGGATGGTCGCAAAGACCCGCTGGCTATTGGCGACACGAACCGTGAGTGTCCCCGCGCGGTCTAAAGTGGCTGTCAGGCGCTGGGGCGGCTGTGCCCGTACACTACCCGCAAAGTACAAAAGAGTACCAAATAAGCACCCCAACAGTCGTCCGATGTGCATAAATACCTAATCCTCTGGTACACTTCGTTCGACATGAGAACCGTGAAACCCTTCTCTCTATTCTGTGCTCTGCTGTGTGTCGGCCCTGTTTTCGCTCAGGCGAAAAAATCTGTCGGGACAGCGCCTGCTCCCACAGGGCAGCGGCGAAACCTACAAGCGGAGCTGGAAAAAGAACTCAAGCTTACCGAAGCCCAGAAGAAAAAGTGGACGGAGATCATTGGACGCTACCGCCCGAAGGTGAAGGCTGTTCAGGACAAGTATGCCCCCAAACTCGACGAGCTACGGAAACAGATGCGGACACTGAGCACTAAAGCTTCCGGTGAGCTAAAACCCACCCTGGATGCCCGTCGCACGGAGCTGGATGCTGTCCTGACTCCGGAACAACGCAAGAAAAAGGCGACACTGGATGCTGCCTTGAAGGCTGCGATTCAGCGACGAGCCGGTTCCGGGAACCAAAAAACGTAACCTCTGCGTATAAATGCTGTCGAAAGCAGCAACGTAAAACTCAACTCAAGAAAGTTAGCAATAATGAAGCAATGGATGATGCGGCTGGCAACCGCCTTTACAATGGTAGTGACCGTGGCCCTGGCCGCACCGCAGGCAGTCGCCCAGGGACCACAGCCACCCGCAGGCGGCGCTGCCCCCAGCGATGCCGATAAGAAAGCCTACGAAGCCTTTACCAAAAAGGCTGCCGATATTCAGAAGAAGTACGGTCCACAAATGCAATCGCTTCAGAAGAAGTACAAAGCGGACATGGAGACGCTCCAGAAGAAATATAAGCCTAAGATGGAAGCGGCTCAAAAAGAAGCACAAGGCCTAAAGCCAGAAGACCAGAAAGGTCCTAAGGGACAGGCAGCCATCAAGAAAATGATGGATCTGCAGAAGCAGATGATGTCTGAGCCCGCTGCAAAGAAAATGCTAGGCGAGATCAAGCCGGTTGCCAAAAAGATGAGCGATGAGATTCTTGCGGCGGCCCCAGCGAAGTTCAAGCCGATGGTCAAGCAGCAAATTGACATGCAGATGAAGCAGCTCGGCGGTTAGTTTCGTCGTGGCAAGCCGGGGCTCTTGCCCCGGCTTTTTTGTTTGTGGAATTTTTGTCAATGACGGTTTTTTGTAATGCGATTATTCACACGATGACTGCGCCCTCGGCACGCGCCGAGGCGTTTGTGGTCGCAGATAGCAAGGTGGTCTTTGCGGGGAGTAGCGCGGAAGCTCGCGTCTTCGCGGGGGGACACGCCGAATATATTGATCTGGCGGGAAAGACCGTCGTGCCGGGCTTCTGCGACTCGCACTTGCATCTCTATATGTTTGGTGCAGGGCTCTTGCGGACGGCGGATCTCCTGAACTGCGCCAGCCTCGACGAGCTACTCACGCGCCTCTCAGATCACGCTGTCCGCTACGATGGCCCGTTTCTCTTGGCACGGGGCTTCGACCAGAGTAAGCTGGTGGAGGGGCGCTTCCCGACTCGCATTGAGCTAGACAAGATCTCTCCCACCCGTCCGCTACTGGTCACCCGTGTCTGTGGCCACGCAATGGTGGTGAACTCCGCCGCCTTGGCGCTTGTCACTGAGGCGGAGCGTGCGGCAGGCGACGTGGACTCGGGGCTCTACACCGAGACCGCGATTACCCCGTTTTATAACCTCGTGCCGCCGCTGACAGAGGCGGAGGGCGAAGAGGCCGTGCGCCAAGCCGCTGCCGTTGCGCTGAAGTCTGGGATGACGAGTGTCGGGACGCTGCTCGACACCCCTGATCAGCTCGGGGCCTACGCACGGCTCCGGCGCAAAGATCAGCTTCCGATTCGGGTGACAGGAATGCCGCCTCAGACAAGTGGCGACACGCTTCATGCCCATGGCATCGGCACGACCTTTGGCGATACGTGGCTCAAGCTCGGTGGGGCGAAGTTCTTCTCCGATGGCTCACTTGGAGCCTACACGGCGCTCATGGCCGAGCCCTACGAAGCCACGGGGGAGTGCGGCACGCGTATCTACGACCCCGACGTGCTAAAGCAGCGCTGCGCCGAGCTGCAAAGCAAAGGCTTCCAGCTCGTGATCCATGCGATTGGGGACCAAGCAGTGCGCGAGAGCCTGGATGCGATAGAGTTTGCCCTGAGCCAGAGCAACCAAGACAATACGTACCACCGCCATAGACTCGAGCATGTCTCAATCCTACCTGCTGACTTGCTGGCACGCATGGCCAAGCACAAGATCGTGGGGGCGATCCAGCCGCAGTTCGTCACTTCGGACACCTGGACCGGTGAGCGCGTGGGGGAGGCGCGAGCAAAGCATGCCTATCCGTTTGCGGCGATGCGCTCCGCAGGAATCCCCCTGGCGCTCGGCTCGGACTGTCCCGTCGAAAAACTCGATGCGTTTCTCTGCCTCAATGCCGCCGTCAACCGCCACGCTTGGACACCCGAAGGTGGCCTCTCGGTGGACGAAGCACTCTATGACTACACGGTCGGGAGCCACTACGCACTCCACCAAGACCATTATCTTGGCAAGCTCACCCCTGGCTACCTCGCCGACTTTGTCGTCCTCTCCGATGCACCCACGCCCCAAAATCTCACCTCGCTCACCGCCGAACAAGTCTACGTTGCGGGCAATCGGGTCGTGTGATGCGTGCCGTTCACTATTTGCGAATTGCAAATAGGCTGGTTCTGTTCGTGCTTGGGCTTGCGCTCTTAGGCGGCGTTTTTTGGATCCTGTGGCTCATGAGCGAGCGCGATAGCCGCTTGCCTAAGCTTGCTTTGACACTGCCCCAAGAGCGGCAGCGGGCACGGCAGGCAGGTCTACCTCAGGCAATGCAGGAGCTTCCGAAACGCCCGGTGCTCCGCGAGAAAGACAACGCGGCGCCGCTCTACCGTGAGGCCGTGAACTTACTCCCCGACTGGACTCCCGAAGAGCGGCTGGCCATTGCGAGGATGCTCAGCCCAACCAGCAAGCTCAAAGACGGTGATGCGGCGCTACTAGGAAAAGTGCTTGAGGCTGCCGTTCCCGCACTGCGGCTCGTGAGAGAGGGCGTGCGTCGGCCCCACTGTGACTTCGGCTGGCATGATGCACTTACCGAAGAGGAGTGGAAGCGGCGGCGCGAGATCTTACTTGCCTGTGATCGGCTGGCCCAGCTCTTTCAGGTCTATGCAAAGGGGCACAAGCAGCCCGAAAAAGCACTGGCGACACTGGGGCTCATCCAGCGCTTTACGCATCAGCTTACCGAGGAGCCTGGTCTGCTGGTCTGGACGATCCGAGACCGACATGCGATTCTCTCGGCGCGGGTGCTGTTCTTGGTGGCTCTGGAGTATCCTGAGCGCCTCCCAGAGATCGATCGTGACTGGGAAACTTGGCGCACTCCTCCCGGCATACTGAAGGAAATTTGGCTCCTTCAGTGTGTCAAAGAGCAGGGCGATGCCCGTGAGCACCGCGAAAAACTCTATAAGCCCGAGGACGAGCCCTTTCTGGACTACAACCCGCTCTGGCGGGAGCTGGATCGGCTGGATCACACGCTTGGCTGGCAGCTCTACGCCGATGCCTCCGAGGTGATCAACCTGCGCTACTGGCGGGCGGTGAAATCTGCGCTCGCTCCGATCCCCGATGCAGACCTCACGGCGCAGTGGCGGGCTCTGAAAGCACTGGATACCGCTGAGGACAAACGGGGGAAGGCGTTTGCGGGCTACTGGTATCCCCAGCGCTACAGTGGGCTCGCGACGGAGTTCTTGCTGGCGGAGCTGGCCTATCGCCTCCCGCGCGTTGCTCTGGCGATCCAGGGGTTTGAGCGGATAAAAAAGAAACCTCTGACACGCCTGGAAGACTTGCCGTCGGGTACACCCCTCACCGATGTGTTTTCAGGAAAACCGCTTTTGCGGAAAGGGCAGCGGCTCTATAGCGTGGGCTTTGACGGAAAAGACGACGGTGGGGATGAGAAGAAAGACATCGTCCGTGACCTGACGAAAGAGGCGGCTCCACCCGTGGGGCAGAGCCGCCGTGGGATCATGCGTCGTCCCGGTCGGACGGCGGGGCGGGCGGAGTAGAGGGTGCCGGTGTCCTTGAGCTTGTCGAACTCTTCCGTATTGAATTTTTTATCGCCGTGTGAGAATCCGCACTTCGTGGGGGGCGAGGTTGAGGTTGGTCTTGCCGCCAGAGACGCGCACAGGAGTACTCGCAGGAGCCATACCAGCGGGTGTCTGGCCGTGTAGCTCTTGTGCTTCCCACTTGCCAGGCAGGAGCTTCTCCAGAGTCGCCTGCTGACGGACTCCGGTTTTATTGACCACGATCACGCACTGCCCAAGGCCGAAGGCTTCGACGGGTGCGACGAGTGCCGTGCTTGAGGCAGTCACGCTCCGATAGGGGGTACCGACAAGAGGCTTCAGGACATTAAGAGCCCGGGCAGCGTAGCCACGTCCCATATCAAACGTGGCACTATGCACTCCAGCGAGCGTG
>NZ_CBAYMC010000289.1:0-4718 GCF_964826245.1 Armatimonas sp.
TAGCGCGAACAGAGTGGTCAGTAGGGGGCTCGCGAGGATAGGGACGATCAGGAGTAGTGCCACTGCGGGTAAGTGCCCGCGTAGTACCACGGCAACAGCTACCATAAAGACGCCCAGCAGTACGCCTAAAGTCTGCTGAAGGTAGAAAAGAAGCTTGCCACCTAGTATCTGCCGTGCGGTGAGCCCGGAAAGCAGCAGTGCATTCCAGGTGCGCTTCTCCCGCTCACTGACAATCGCTGTGGAAGCACTCAGCCCCCCCATCAGCACGCCCCAGAATCCCGATGCAAGTCCACCCACTCCAGACTTCAGCCAGAGGGCTAGAACTGGGATAAGCGTGTAGGCAACCGCAAAGATGACCAGCAACGGGAATGTCTTTTTCCAGAGCTTCTGGGGCAGAGAGAGTGCGTCCCACTCGGCACGCTTCTGCCGCGCCGCCTCTCGCTGCTCAAGTTGTTTGTGCTCGGGCAGGTTCGCGTTGATCGGAGTCGCAATCAGGCTCTCTTTGCGGTAGACCGGGTTCTCCACCACGACCTCGCGCCAGAGAGCCGCAAGCGCGGACTCAGGCTTTGCGCGTTCGATGGTGCGCTCGCGTTGTTGTTGAAAGGCCATCACTACTTTACTACGACGTAATTTTTCGACTCTGGTTGCGGCTAATCGGGGCTTTCTTCGTTTTTTGTTCGAAATCTTCCGGGGCGCAGGCTAAACAACCCGCAGAGACTCATGAGAAAGCTTGCGCCTAGTGTTGGGGCGCAGAGCATCAGAAGGCGCAAGAGATTGGGAATTGCCTCAAAGGGATTGCCCGAGACTGTCAGCCAGCCCCAGACTCCCAGCGGCACCAGCGAGAGGATCCCGGCAGCGAAGCAGCAGAGAGCACGACGCATGCCTATGGGAACTCGCAGGGCTCTCTCCGCTCCCAACCCGAGTGCGGCTCCAGCGGGCACTGCTTGGAGCAGGAGAATGTCCCACGCGATTCCCGTCAGCTGATCGGGAGGAAGGCTCTGGTGATAGAAAGCAGTTAGGGCGCCCAGAGCACCCGCGCCAGCGAGGCTTCCTAGGAGACCTCTCATGCTAGCTTATCCTCGACTATCTCAGAATTCACCGTGCTGCGCTCCTCGAACTCATACCAGACACGGATAAACGGCTGCCAGTCCGGCGAGGGAATGACCACGGTCTCGATATTGACCACACGCACCTGATGAGCTGCAACCCAGAGGTTGGCCTGTTGAACCGCTTCCATCAGGTTGTCGTGCTCCGCCGACTGGAAGAAGCCGGAGGGGCGGTTTTGTTTGGGGGCAAAGTCACGAAAGGCAAAATGATTCACACTCTTTATATGGTCACTCCTCAATGAATCTCTAGTTGCTCCCCCGTGGACTCGGCACGCAAGGTGGTGCCGTACATCGGGGTGAGTGCGGTGGGGAGGGCATGTGCGACTCCTGTGGTCTGGGCGCGTAGATGGTACTCGTAGACATGCTTGCCCTTCGCCAGCCGCCGGGCAAAGAGCGCCACCCGATCGTCACGGATGTCTATATGCGAGTACCAGTAGTTCCACTCCCCGTAGGAGTCTTCCTCCTCAAGCGTGCCGCGAGCATTGGGCTCAAAGCCCGAGGGGAAGCGATCCTCCAGAAGAATATACTCCAGCGGCTGGTCGGCCTCCACAATGAGGCGCACCCGAACCGTGTCGCCCTGAGTGAACTTCGTGCTGGCGGCCTCGGGGATGAGACCCTTGGGGCCAGAAGCGAGCTTGATGTACTCACGTCGCACTTTAAGCCCCTTGGCTTCCAGAGCGGGCAGCGTTGTCGCTCGCGTTGTCTGGCGTAGAGTGGCTGTGGCGTAGCCCGAGCCCGCAAGGGCCAGGGAGTTCTCGCCACTCTGAAGTGCTGTTCCGGGCACGGTTACTTCTAGGAGTCGTCCCCGTTTCGCCAGCGTGAGTGGCTTGCCATTGAGCGTGACTTGTGGACGAGCGAGATTGGGGATTGGAGTGGCGTACTCGGGGAGCTGGCAGAGGGTCGAGACCACAAACGCTGTGTCGCGGGTGTCGCCGAAGTAGCCGTCGGTCTGGGTAGAGAGCAGGAAGCGTGTCGCTGGGCCGAGCAGGGGGCTCTTGGGGTTGGTGGCGAGCAGGGCACGAGTCGCCAGTGCGGTGGTCATGCGCTCGGTGGCGTTCCAGGAGGCTCCTTCATTGGCCCAGTGCGCAAGGACTCCATCCATCACGGCCTTCTTCTCCAGCGCGGCGGCGTAGGGCTTGGCGTCCAGCCCGACCGTTTTACAAAAGAGCGTCAGCCATGCTAGGGTCTCGGGGCGCTTGGCTGCGGATGGGCCGAAGCGGGTCAGCAGTGCCGTGAGCTTGGGCGCTCCCTGCTGGCGCACCCGTGCGCCGTCCACGCGGCTCAGCACATAGAGCGCAAAGGCCGTCTCTGAGGTGATTTTCTTCGGGTTCTCCAGCAGGGGCCAGAGTGACTTTGCCCCTTTCTCAAGGAGCATCGGAGGCACAGCATAGCCCGCATCCCGTGCCTCGGTGAGGCCCCAGAGCGCGTAGGTCGTGAGCCAGGGATCGGCGGCATCTTTGTACCACCAGCCCCAGCCGTTGTCACCCTGAAGCTGTGCCCCGAGCCGGGTGATTCCTGCCGTCACCAGCGTTTCATCCGCGACTTTGGCAGCCATGAGCGGGACAAAGCGGCTGACAGTCTGTTCCACGCAGCCGTAGGGGTATTTCTTGAGGTACTCGGTGGCCTCGGTCACGGTCTCACGCAGGCTCGGCGCGACCCGAATCGTCACAAACGAGCGCTCTGGGACGGCATCGGCGGGAAGCGAGAGCTTTGCTGTGGGAGCCAGCGCGATATTGGTCAGCGTCTCCCGTGAGAAGGGCCGCACGGTGAGGGGCAGCTTGACCCCATCGGTGAGCTTGGTATCGGTCCAGCCTTCAAGAGTTACCTCGGTAGACTCAGGCATTGTGCCCGGCACGGTCCAGCTCCAGCTTGTCTCTCCCACTGTCCCCGATGCTACGGTCAGGGTCTTTTCCTCAACGGGAAGCCCGAGCGCCTTGAGCTGTAGGTGCGCGGTCTGCGACTGGCCGGAGTTGTTGTGAACCAGCCCACTCAGCTTGACCTGATCGCCCTCCACCACAAAGCGGGGCATGTCGAGGCGCACAAAAAACGGACGGTTGACAATAATCTTCGCCCGTGCATAGCCCACGGCGGTCTGGTCGGTGATGGCATTGGCCACGGCGCGCCAGGTTGTGAGGTTATCGGGGAGCGTGAAGCTCACTTTCGCGTGGCCCGTAAGGTCGGTGCGAAGGGCTGCGTTCCAGTAGGCCGTGTCCACGAACTTCTCGCGGGTCTTGACTTTAATGCCATCTTTACCGTCGCCTGCCAGGTAGAGTATCTCAAATGAGTGACGGGTGCGCACGCGGCTGGTGCGGTGGGGATAAAACGTCTTGCGGAGCGCCTTGGGATCGTCCTCTTTCAGCGCGTAGATCGCCTCGTCGGCCACGGAGAGTGTCAGCTCGGTGGCGACGGGCTTGCCGTCGCTATCGGTGATGGCGATATCAAAGTTGGCTTGGTCGCCGGGCTCGTACTGGGACTTGTCCGGGGTAAGCGCGATGCTGAGCGTCTTTCGTGGGAGCGTGACCCTGAGCGGGGTTTCGGTCTGAGCGAAGGTCTTGTTGCGGATGTAGCAGGCCGCCAGCGAGACATTGGGGCCGTACTCGTCCAAGACCGGCACCTCGACCGTCGTGACATTCTGGCGAATGGGAACTGACATGGTCTTGTAGATCCGCTCGCCCTCAATGGTCAAGATCGCCGTCTGACCGGTCTCCGCCGCCCCGATCACGACACGCGCGGTCTCGCCAGGGGCGTAGCTGCGCTTGTCGGTGGCCAGCGTTAGCCCCGAGAGACCGCTTTGCGCCAGATCCGTGTCCCCATCACTGGCGGGCGTCACCCAGAGTGTCTGGTGGGTCTGCGCCTCGCGGCCTTTTGCGTCTTTAGCCGTGGCAATTAGATCGATATCGCCACTCTTGGGCAGGGTCACGGTGAGAATCGCCCGTCCGTCCTCGCCCGTGATGGCTTGTTGCGGCGGAACTACGGCTACGATGGCTTTTTTCTCGTAGTGCTCTACCCGCAGGCTCACCGGAGAGTTCGGAAGTGGCTTGCCCTCATGGTCGCGCACGGTGACAAAGAGCTTGGTTGGCTGACCAGCCCGTGCCAGATAGCCCTCGGGAGTCAGCGCCACTTTCACCTCGGCGGCAGTGACACTCACATCGGTGCTGCTCTCGACTTCGCGCTGGGCATCGTCGGTGATATAGGCCGTCAGCTTGTAGCGCTCAGTCTGCGGCGGGAACACGCGCTTAGGCGCTTCTTCGTCTTCATTTTCCCTGTCTTGCGTCTCTTCGTTGTGTTTTTCGGGCTCGGTGGGCAGGCGAAGCACTAAGCGCCCCGTGCCGTCCAATCTCCCTTCCCCATCTGCTACCAAGCTCCCGGAGCCGTAGTCCTCACTCGTAAGGTCTTCCTCAAGGCTCGGCCAGCCCGTGTTGTCGTAGTCGGCGCTCCAGTCGGTTTCGCGGGTCAGGCTCCAGTGGACTTTTGCGTTGGCGACGGGCGCACCGAAGTAATACGTTGCTGCAACGGTGGCCTCCAGAGTGGAGTTTCGTAAAATCCGCGTCTGCGTGGGCGTCACTTTCACCGAGAACTCTGGCTTGCGGTACGACGCGATCTCGATGCTGT
>NZ_CBAYMC010000290.1:0-4657 GCF_964826245.1 Armatimonas sp.
TTCCCCGGCTCAGGGTGCGAGGCGAGCACCGAGCCCGTCAGCACCAAGCTCCCCCCCGTGTCTTGTGCCAGAAACTGCCGGAGCGCGGCGCGGGCGATATGAAACGTGGTGTCTAGGTTCAGCGCAAAGGTCTGCTGCCAGCCGTCGTCGGTGCAGGCATCTAGCGGCCCATCGCCAAAGCGCCGCCCGGAGCCACCTACCACACAAAAGACCCCCTCCAAGCTCCCGAGTGTCTGCACTGCCACCGCCACTGCTGCATCCGCCTGCACCGAGTCGGTCAAATCCGCAGCCAGATAGGGCACGTTAAGCAACGCGCAGTCATCGGCGTTTAGGCTCGTCACAAAAACGTTATGCCCCGCCGCCAGAGCCAGTCGCACTGTCGCCGCCGCGATTCCCGTCGCGCCCGTAATCAGAAGGTTCATTGTCTCAGTGTACAATACGCCGTGGCAATCGAGTACTTTGAGCATTCCTTCACCGACGAAGAGCGGGAGAAGATTCAGCGGTTAATCGCTGGACAGCGGAAGGAACTAGTAGCGCTTCGTGCTCAGAAGGTGCCACAAGATTCGGGGCTGCTCCTAGGTTTTGTAGTTTCCCTAATGATCATTTCGGTGGCCATCTTGGTGGTCTTAGGGGATGAAAGAACCCTGTTCTTTGCCATGACTTTTGCTGTGTTGGGGCTATTGTTTTTCTGGGCAGGCTATTCATTAGGAATATTTTTCACGAATCTCTCTCCGCACTGTTGCCGCTGCAATCCCCGTCGCACCCGTAATGAGAAGGTTCAAAGAGGCTCCACTATGACATTGCCGCCCTCGATAAACTGAACCGTTAGCGTGCAGCCATCGAGAAGGGCAGTGCCAACAAGAGGGCGTGTCCCCGTAGCAAGAATGTGCACACGGCGCGTTTCTCCTTGCCAGTGAATTCGCGCTTCATGAACGGGAAGCAGAACTTCGCTTCCATCGGCGAGCGTGGCGGGAAAGTCAAACTGATAGGGAAGCTGTAGCGCCTGCACGGCTTGCTCTGGAAGACAGAGTGCATCCGTGAAGCCCGTATCCACCACAAACTCAATCGTGACCCGTGCATTTTGTGCGGTGAGAAAGGCCACAGGGAGCAAGGCGTGACGATTTTCCACATGCCCCGAGATCATGGCGTTGTGCGCTCCATCACTCCTCCCAGGGTTGCCGCCACTTTGTAGCCGATTCGGAGCCCAAAGAGACGTGCATGTGGGTTCTTTATGCGAAGCTGGGTGGCGGCATCAAAGCCTAGATCATCCACTCCAAACTCACCCGTCTCGACATCAATAACCACCATCCGCCCAATATTTTCCGGCGTCTCCACCTGAGAGCGAATGTGCTTGTCGTACCACTCACGTGCTCGTCGTGCGATCTCTTCACGGCTCAAAAGTAAGGTTTCCATGGTAGAAAATTATATCGCTTCTCTACGGCTGGTGTACAATACGCCGTGGCTATCGAGCACTTTGAGCGTCCCTTCACCGACGAGGAACGAGGAGGCGACCGAAGGCCCGGGTACCCTCTGGGTGAGCAGGACTTTTATCGTCCATGCGAAGGCCGCATAGTCGGATGATTGCCTGCCGGAACGGGTTCTACAAAAGATCCCAGCGGCGGTAGAGTGACTGAAGCTGTGACGGCGTGACGGCGACGAAGTCGTCGCCGAGGATTTCCAGGGTTTTCTTGAGATCGCCGAGCTTGGAGCCCCAGTTCCAGATGAAGGCATTGATAAACGCGGGGCGGTTTTGACCCGCGCGCTCTCGGATTTGCTTAGCAAAGTGCTCGGGTCCGCTGCCGCTGGTGGCGGCGCGGAAGACACTCTGGCTGGTGGGGAGTTTGTAGGTCAGCTCGTGGTAGTTGGTGACGCCTGCGTGGCCGTAGTCGGGCATCAGGTAGGCGGTCTGGGGGAGAAGTGGGCCGACTTTGGCGATATCGGCGGCGTCTACGTCCATCAGGCGCACGGTGCTCATGTCCATCTTTGCCATGTACTCTTGGGTGCGACCGTAGAAATAGCGAAACGCCGCGTCGCGGTCTTTCAGCGCCGTGCCCCACGACGGCGGATAGATATAGGCGACCCCGGAGACATCACAGATGAACTCGTCGTTCTCCGTGGCGTGCTCGTAGTACCAGCGTGCCCAGGTCGGTGCCAGATCAATCAGCGCTGGCCCCATGCCCCAGCCGACCGGGATTTGGCCGCGCACGGGGTCCTCGAAGTAGCGCCGGAAGTAGCCGCGCCAGGTGCAGAGGTTGTCGCCATCGCTCATGGTGAAGCAGACATAGACCTTGGCAGGGTCGAACTTTGGCGGCGCGGGGCGCGGCTTTTGCTTGAGCGTGGTCGCGGGGACGCCGCTGTGTACCGAGAGATTCGTGATGAGGTCGCTCACCAGCGTGATCTTGCCAAAGCGGCTCCCCAGCGCCACGCCATCGTCTTCTTGCAGGCCCATGCCATCGCCGTGCCACCAGAACCCACGCACCACGGCCCCGAGCGGGAGCTTGGCCAGATAGGCCCGCAGCTCCTCCAGCTCCGCCGCCATGTCCGCGCCGGGGAGGTGCGCCGCCTTCGGTCCCGTGATCCAGAACACCGACGCCTTCGAGGCGATCAGATGGTCCAGCCCGCCCTGGTCGAAGCGCGATGGATCGAGGCTACAGGTCAGATACGGGTCTTGCTTGGAAATCAGCTTGGTGCGGATGTAGCGTAGCGCGGCGGCATTATTAGCGAACTTCCCGCGCAGGTCGGTCTTGACAGTCAGCTTGTGGCGCTTCGCCAGCTCCGGCGTCTTGCAGACCAGCAGGCTCTCTTGCCCCGCCAGGGTCACCGCCACACATGGTGATGTGTAGACTTTCGCATCGCAGAGCACCGCGCCCCGGTACGCCTCTTTGAAAGTCTCCAGCAGCGAGAACGGATCGGCAACGGTGAGAGGCTTGTCGGTTGCGCCTTGCCGCTGCAATTCGTCAAGCCAGAGCGCATCGTCGTCGTCGGTGAGGAAGTAGATGCGTGGCTGTATCCGGTTCACCAGACCCTGGAGTGAGAAGAGGAGCACTTTCTCGTCGGGAGTGAGCTTGCGAATATCGGCGACCTGAAGCGGGCGTGCAGGCGGTGGCATCTTCGGCTGGAACGTGGGGTAGCGCCGGGGCACGGTTGGTAGCACGACATCGCTATAGACCGCAGGGCGCGGCAGGGAATCCAGGCGACGAAATGCGTGGGTAGCCTCACGGGCGCTGAGCTTCCCCGCTTGCGCCAGCGCTGCGACAGTCGCACGAACCACGAGCTGCTGGCTCTCGTAGCCCTCCCGGTCCCGCTGCCCGAGGCGGTAGGTCCAGGCATCCACAGCGCCTGCAAACGGCCCGCTCTCATGGACGATAAGCGCCACAAGAGGCCGCGCCGCATCGCCGAGGGCGGGGATGAGGCGCACGCCTTTTGGGAGCGACTTCGTATCAAGCCACTGCGGCGCCGGGCGCGGCAGTGGCGTCTCCGTCACGATTCCCTTGAGCCGTAGCGGATCGCCGGTCGTGATGGTCGCAGGAGCGGTGGTCTTGCCTGGCCCTGCAAACCCGCCCACACCGATCCCACTCTCGCCAAAGCGTGCGGGCGCATCCTCATGGCCTGTGTCGACAAACGCGCCGTCTTTACGAATCACGGGGTGCGTGAACGGAATCCCCGACGTGATCAGCGAGCCTTTGTCTTGATGGAACTGGCGGAGATTGGCAAACGCCACCTTAGGAAACGTATTTCCCTGTGGCAGGATCAGTGCGGCAAAGCGCTTCGCATGAAACTGGCTCGGATCGGCGAGGGCGGCGCTGTCGAGCAGCTCCGCCTCGAAGCCCGCGGCCTTCAGATCGTGCACGATATTGCGCGGCGTGAGCTGGGCGCTCACGCCGTAGGTGGGAAAGTCTCTCTCTTCAAAGACCGCGACACGGGGAAAAATCATTAAACTCCTGGGGCGCTTCCTGCAGGAAGCCGGCGCACCTCACCGACGGTTTTGGGCGCGTTCTCATTGGCGCTGGCAATGGCCGCGAAACACAGGGCGAGGCTAGCGAGGTTGCTGCGCGCCGAGTTACGTGGCTCGCGGTTTTCCTCTATCGCGCAGAGCAGCTCACCCATCGTGCCCTTGAAGCCATCATTGAACCACGTCCCCGTGAGCGCGGGTGTCGCGACTCCCGCCGCCGTGGTCAACGTGACGGTCTGCGTTCCCAGATCGGGGCCAGTGCTGGTGAGCGTGCCGTCGGTGCCCGCCACAAACGTCCGATCCAGCGAGCCGTGCTTGACATGGGCATCGAAGACCAGAGACGCCTGGCCACCGTCGAACTGCACCAGGGCCTGCGCCAGCATCGGCGGCCCGATGGTCTGCCTGGCAGCATGGGCGCGCGTGGCGTAGACCGAGCGTGCCTTGCCGGGAATCAGTGTGCTCACAAAGTCGAACCAGTGGATTGCAAAGTCATAGAAGACTAGGTCGTAGATGTTCTCAAACGCGGTGCCCTTCACCCACGTATGGTCCCAGTGCACCCCGACATGGGCCGAGATCACGTCGCCGATCAGCCCGGCTTGCACGGCCTCGCGGATGTAGGAAAAGTGCGGTGCCCAGCGCCCGTTCTGGTTCACCGCCAGCTTCACCCCGTTGGCGTCGGCCAGATCACAGAGCCGCTCGCCCTCG
>NZ_CBAYMC010000291.1:0-4656 GCF_964826245.1 Armatimonas sp.
AGCATCTTGCCCGGCACTTTGCGAAGAACTTCCAGCCCTGGCGGGGTTATGGACCGGGAGCCTACGGGGTGCTGGATGCGCTAAAGCAGGGCCGCCCGTGGGACGAGCCCGCACGGCAGGTTTTTGGGGGTCAGGGGAGCTATGGCAACGGGGCGGCGATGCGTGTCGGGCCGCTGGGGGCGTTCTACTGGGATGCTGACGTGGCGGTCATTCGCGAGGCAACGCGGCTCTCCAGCCTGCCAACCCACACGCACAAGCACGGCATTGAAGGCGCAGTGGTCGTCGCACTCGCGGTTGCGGGAGCGCTCCGGCAAGCGATGGCGGGTGCAGAAGAGCTTGATGTCGCAGCGCTCTTGGGCTTTGTGCGATCGGGAGTCACCGATGAGGTCTATCTCAAGAAGCTGGATCAAGTCGAGGACTTTCTCGCAGCCGAGCCCGAGCCGTGTGTGGTCGCAGCACGTCTAGGAACCGATCTGGCCGCGACACTCTCGGTGCCTGCCGCGCTTTTTGCCTTTCTCTCACGCTGGGACTCGCTCCCCGACTGTCTTCTCTATGCCGTGAGTTTGGGCGGCGATGCGGACACGATTGCGGCGATGGCGGGCGCAATGGCGGGAGCGTTTCACGGGGCGGCAGCAATCCCTGAGAACTGGCTTGCGGCACTAGAGAATGGCCCACAGGGCCGCGATTTTGCCGTCACGCTTGCAGGGCAGCTCTATGCACGAAGGCAAGGGAATCTCGGAGTCGGATAAAATAGCCCATGCCGCTTGTCTTTGCCGCGATTGCGCCTCATGGGGGAGAGATTGTCCCCCAGCTCACCGATGATTTAGCGCTGATGGGGAAAACCCGCGCCGCGATGCAGGAGCTGGGCCGCCGCTTCGCCACGCAAAAAATTGACACGGTGATTGTTCTCACCCCCCACGGCATTGTCGTAGATGGTGCCCTCTCGATTGGGGCGACCCGCCACGCCGCCGGGATTGTCGGGGAGCCCGATGGCAAGCATATCAAGGCCGCGTTTGAGTGCGATCTGGAGCTGGTTCAGATGATCCACGCCGCCTGTGAGCAAGCCAATATCCCCCTGGTGCGACTGGTCGGGGAGGAAGCCAAAGAAAAAGCAGTCTTGCCGCTCGACTGGGGCGTCGTGATCCCGCTCTGGTTCACCGCCCATCCCCTCACCGAGCCGCGCCCCAAGATTGTTGTCGTGGCCCCCAACCGGAGCCTGGCGCGTGAGCATTTAGTGCGCTTTGGCGTGCTGCTGGCCCGGTGCGCCGCCGAAACCGAGAAGCGAGTCGCGCTGATCGCCTCGTGCGATCAAGGCCACGCCCACGACCCCAATGGCCCCTACGGCTACTCGCCCGTCAGCGCCGAGCACGACGGCCAGATGTGCGCCGCAATTGTCTCCGAAGACTTGGGAGCGCTCCTAGAGTGGGACGAAGAGTTTCTGGAAGAGGCCAAAGTAGACGCGTTCTGGCAGACCATTATCCTCGCCGGAGCGCTGGGCCACACCCCACTCACCGGAGAGCTGCTCTCCTACGAGGCCCCAACCTACTTTGGAATGGCGGTAGCCAGCTATGCGTGAGCGTGAGATTGTCTACGCCTGTCGCTACTACGCGCCGGGCAGCCGCAAGAGCTACTCCCACCTCTACCTGATCCGCCCCGATGGCACCGGACGAAAGCAGCTCACCCACACCCGCACCAATGACGGCGAGCCACAGTGGTCACCCGATGGCAAGTGGATCGCTTTCTGGCGCGGCACACGCGACCTAATGGCTCTCTCCTTACGCACGGGAGCAATCAAGCGCCTCTACCAGATGCGGGAGTTCTGGGAGCCCTTTCACTGGCAAGATAGTGAGTGGCTACGGCTTGAAGAAAGCGAGAAGCAGCACCGCCTGATCTCCGTCAAGACAGGCCAGAGCAAGCCCGTGCCGCCACTGACTGAGTCCGATCCTATGAAGCTGACTCTAGGTGGGCACTCTCTCGTTCTCATCGACTCAGAGGCAACCGATAACAGTACCCCAAAACTCACGGTAGATGGCAAGCCCTTGCAGCTTCAACCAACCTCGGAGATTCAGCGCTGGCTCCAGCGTACTCACTACTTTCAAGGGTTAACCGCACTCCCTGATGACCTCAAGCAGGTCCTGATCGGCAGAGTTCGCGGAGGTAGCAGCTGGGGACACTGGGTCGAGGCACTGCAAGTTGATATCACAACAGGTAAAACAGTCAAACTTTTAGAGTATGGCACCCTTTGCCTAGCTCCCGACAGTAAGCGCTACGTGACGAGCTACTTTCGTGACTTAGCCCCACTTGGGGATAAGCAGGTCTGGGTTCAATCGCTACGTGTAGGGCGGCTCGACAAACCGGGCAGCCAAGAGATCGTCAAGGGGCTTGCCTTTGTCCAAGGCTGTGATTGGCGGGGAGGAAAACGCATTTGAGTAAGCTATGGTACGCACAACCAGCGACGAAATGGTCGTCGGAGGCGCTTCCGATTGGCAACGGGCGACTGGGCGCGATGCTCTTTGGAGGCGTTTCCCAGGAGCGGATTCAGTTCAACGAGCAGAGCCTCTGGTCGGGGGACAACAACTGGGACGGCGAGTACGAGACGGGTGATCACGGCTTTGGTTCGTACCGCACGTTTGGTGAGCTGCTGCTCAGCTTCGACTCTGAAGAAGTAAGCGCCGCAGACTACCGCCGCGAGCTGGATATTTCCACGGGCGTGCATCGGACGACGTTCACCCAGAACGGCATCGCCTACACCCGCGAGGCGTTTGTCAGCCGCCCAGCGCAGGCGCTGGTACTCCGCTACACCGCCGACAAGCCCGGCGCACTCTCCGGCTCGCTTAAGCTACGCTCGGGCCAGCCCAACACGCCGGTCAGCGCCAGTGCCAGCGGGCTTTTCTGGGACGCGGTGATGCCCAACAAGCTGCGCCATGCCTGCGGTCTGCGTGTCAAGAACACCGGCGGCAAGGTCAGCGGCGAGGGCGGCGATACGCTGCGCTTTGCGGGCTGTAGCAGCCTGATCGTGACTCTCTGCGCACGGACGGACTATAAGCCCGACTTTCGCGCGGGCTGGCGAGGCGAGGCTCCGGCTCCCGTGGTGGCGCGTGAGCTGGCAGGAGCTTCAGCCAAGCCCTATGCCCAGCTCCTCAAGGCGCATCAAGCCGATCTGGCACGGCTTCTGGAGCGCGTGACCGTTCGCTGGGGCCGCACCGACAGCACAACCGCCGCGCTGCCCACCGATGCCCGCCTGAAACGCTACAGCAAGGGCGAGAGCGATCCTGAGCTGGAGCAAACGATGTTCTTCTACGGGCGCTACCTCCTGGCGAGCTGCTCCCGGCCCGGTGGCCTGCCCGCCAATTTACAAGGGCTCTGGAACGACAGCAACTCCCCCGCGTGGGCATCGGACTACCACAACAATATCAATCTCCAGATGAACTACTGGCACGCCGAGACCACGGGCCTCGCCGAGTGCCACGAGCCGCTTCTCGAGTTTGTCGCCGCCGCCGTCGAGCCCTGCCGGATCGCCACCAAGCGTGCCTTTGGCGAGAAGACCCGAGGCTGGACCGCGCGAACGTCGCAGAGTATCTTTGGCGGCAACGGCTGGGAGTGGAACATCCCCGCCAGCGCCTGGTACGCCCAGCACTTTGTGGAGCACTACGCCTTCACGCAAGACCGAAAGTTCCTAGAGCGCGCCTATCCGATTGTGAAAGAGATCTGTGAGTACTGGGAGGATCACCTCAAGCGCCTGCCGGAGGGGGCTCTGGTCGCGCCTAACGGCTGGTCACCCGAGCACGGGCCGCGTGAGGACGGTGTCATGCACGACCAGCAGCTCATCTGGGACTTATTCGCGGGTTATCTGGAGCTGGCCAAGGCGCTAAATACCGACCCTGACTATCAGAAGAAAGTGGCGACGATGCAAGCCCAGCTCGCGCCCAACAAGATCGGCAAGTGGGGCCAGCTCCAGGAGTGGCAGGCCGACCGCGACGACCCCAAAGACACGCACCGGCATATCTCGCACCTCTTTGCGGTCTATCCCGGCAAGCAGATCAGCCCGACTACCACGCCCGAGCTGGCCAAAGCCGCAACTCTCTCCCTCAAGGCCCGTAGCAACGACCAAGCGGGGCAGCCTTTCACGGTCGAGACAACCATTGGAGACAGTCGCCGCTCGTGGACGTGGCCGTGGCGCTGCGCCTGCTGGGCGCGTCTGGGCGAGGCAGAGCGGGCCGGGATCATGGTGCGGGGCCTCTTGACCTACAACACGCTCCCCAATCTCTTCTGCGACCATCCCCCCTTCCAGATGGACGGCAACTTCGGCATCTCCGCCGCCATCGCCGAGTGCCTGCTCCAGAGCCACGCGGGCGAGCTTCACCTGCTCCCTGCGCTCCCCAAAGCCTGGGCCACCGAGGGCAGCTTCACCGGCCTACGCGCCCGCGGCGGCTACCGCGTGGACTGCGCCTGGAAAGACGGTAAAGTGATCTCCCATCGCATCGTCGCAGACCGAGCCAAGAGCAAGAAAGCGCCGGTCTCAGTGCGCATCAACGGAGAGCTACGGAGCGTCGTGCCAACCCCCTAGCCCCCGCCCGACGGGGGAACAGGAAGGGAAACTACCGCCGAAACACCCGCTGGAGAAGCCCCTTCCGAACCGGCAGCGCGGGAGCTGTC
>NZ_CBAYMC010000292.1:0-4651 GCF_964826245.1 Armatimonas sp.
CTCGGCTTCCAAAGGCAGTGCTCGACGAGAGCATTGTGGCATCGCACTCGCTGATCCCCGAGGCGCTGAAGCACGCATTTTCGACGTTTGGCGCTCTGATGAACCCCGAGCTGCCGCTCTCTAGGCGGGAGCACGAGCTGATCGCCGCCACGGTTTCGTCGCTGAATGCCTGCTTCTACTGAACGGAGTCTCACGCAGAGTTTCTGCGTGTCGAGACGCTGGATACAGAGCTTTCGGAGGCGATTAAGCGTGACTGGCGGAGTGCACCAGGACTCACGGAGCGAGAACGGGCAATGCTCACCTATACGGAGAAGCTGACACGTCATGCCTACCAAATCACCCCCGAGGACTTAGAGACGTTGCGGGCTGCCGGGCTGGACGATACGGGGATTCTCCAAGTGAATCTGATCGCCTCTTGGTTTAACTACATCAACCGAGTTGCCGATGGTCTGGGAATCGGTAAAGCCTAGACGTGCTACAATGAGCCTATGATGCGTTCCGTTCTGGCGCTACTGGCGCTGCTCATGGTGGGCATGGCTCACGCTCAGGCACCTGACTGGGAGAACCCAGCGGTGGTGGGGATTAACAAAGAAGCGCCCCGTGCCGAGATGGCGAGCTTCGATAGCGTAAAAGCAGCAGGAGCGGTGAGCCGTGAGTCCACGGCAGCGGCGACCTATGCCAAGCTGCTGAGTGGTAACTGGAAGTTTCACTGGGTGCCGAGGCCCGAGGATCGCCCGAAGAACTTCTTTCAGCCTGACTTTGACGACAAGAGCTGGGCTACGATTGCGGTGCCCTCATGCTGGGAGCTCAAGGGC
Source organism: Armatimonas sp. (assembly GCF_964826245.1). Taxonomy (NCBI): domain Bacteria; kingdom Bacillati; phylum Armatimonadota; class Armatimonadia; order Armatimonadales; family Armatimonadaceae; genus Armatimonas; species Armatimonas sp. The sequence continues at coordinate 816 of NZ_CBAYMC010000292.1, forward strand.
TACGGCATCCCGATCTACACCAATATTACCTATCCCCACGCCAAGAACCCGCCGTTTATCGCCCACGACAACAACCCCGTTGGCTCGTATCGTACGGAGTTTACCGTGCCCGAGAACTGGGACAATCGTGAGGTTTTCGTGCGCTTTGGCGGGGTCTACAGTGCGTTCTATGTCTGGGTGAATGGCAAGAAAGTCGGCTACTCGGAGGACAGCAAAGACCCGGCGGAGTTCAATGTCACAAAGTACCTCAAGCCGGGAAAGAACCTACTGGCCGTCGAGGTCTATCGGTGGTGCGATGGGAGCTACTTAGAAGACCAGGACATGTTCCGCTACTCGGGGATCTTCCGCGATGTGTGGCTCCACTCGACTCCTAAAGTGCAGATTCGTGACTTTTTCTGTAAGCCCGAGCTCGACAGCAAGTACCAAGATGCGACTCTCAAGACCCGTGTCTGGATTCGAAATCTCTCGAAGGCACGCTCCGAGGGGCGCAAAGTCGAGGTCAGCCTCTATGACAAGACCGGCAAGCGCATCGGGCTGACTGAGGCACTCATTGATGGCTTCCCCAGTGGGCAAGAGCGCAGTGCTGAGGTCTCGCTCAAGGTGGGAAACCCGGCTAAGTGGACCGCGGAGACACCGAATCTCTACACCGTGGTGGTGGCACTCAAGGACGAAAACGGGGGCGTCCAAGAAGCCACCTCGACCCGGATCGGTTTTCGCAAGATCGAGTGGCAGGAGGGAGTCTTTAAGATCAATGGCCAGCCGGTTAAGATCAAGGGAGTCAACCGGCACGAGCACGATCCGGACACAGGCCGCACCCTCTCGCTCAAGAGCATGACCAAAGATATTCAGCTCATGAAGCGCTTCAATATCAACACGGTGCGCTGCGCACACTACCCCAATGACCCCCGCTGGTACGATCTCTGTGACCGCTATGGGCTCTATGTGATTGATGAAGCCAATATCGAGAGCCACGGCATGGGCTACGGGCGTGAGAGCTTGGGCCACGATGTGAAGTGGCAGAAAGCCCACCTAGACCGCACGGAGCGCATGCTTAAGACCCATAAAAACCACCCGAGTATCATCATGTGGTCACTGGGCAACGAGGCGGGGCCAGGCGTAAACTTTGCCGCTACTGCGAAGCTTGTCGAGAGACTAGATCCCTCGCGGCCTATCCACTACGAGCGGGATAACTCGGTGACCAGCGTGGATAGCGTCATGTATCCCACGGTGGACTACGTGATCAATGCAGGCAAACAAAATGCCAAAAAGCCATTTTTTGTCTGTGAGTACGCCCACGCGATGGGCAATGCTGTCGGCAATCTTGTCGAGTATGTGGCGGCCTTTGATAGCTCGCCGCGCAACATGGGCGGCTGCATCTGGGACTGGGTCGACCAGGGCCTGACAAAAAAAGCACCGGGTGGTGAGAGCTACTTTGCCTACGGTGGCGACTTCGACGACAAGCCAAACGATGGAAACTTCTGCTGCAATGGGCTCGTGACTCCGGATCGCAAAGTAACGCCAAAGCTCTATGAGGTCAAGAAGTGCTACCAGAACGTGGCCATTGCTCCCGAGGATCTTGCGGCGGGGCGGGTGCGTGTTACCAATAAGTTTAGCTTTACAGACCTGAAGCAGTACATTCCACACTATATCTTGGCAGAAGATGGCAAGCCCATCGCCAGTGGCGATCTGCCCCCGCTAAGCTGCCCTCCGGGTGAGACCGTGTCTCTGACGCTACCTCTGAAGCGCCCAAGCTTGCGACCTGGTGCGGAGTACTTTGTGACAGTCTCATTCCGGGTCAACAAGGCCACGGACTTTCTCGAAGAGGACTACGAGATCGCTTGGGAGCAGCTCAAGCTCCCCTGGCAGTCCAGGGCCGCGCCCTTTATCGCACTGTCACCTCTAGATCCCAAGGGCCAGTGGGTGATTGACCTCCAGAAATACGGCCCTGGGCGGGTTACGTTCACCCGGGTTGGTGCCAACTTTGAGTTTGTTTTTAACCGTGATACGGGAATTCTGGAGAGGCTGACGCAGAACAAAAAGCTCGTGCTGGCAGGACGCGGCCTCACACTCAATGCCTACCGCGCCTTGACCGACAACGATGGCTGGCTCCGTGGGGGATTTCAGGACGCGGGTCTGGCAAGTCTCACTCCCAGTGCAGACTCGTTTGTCTATAAGAACTCTGCCGATGGTGGCACGATGACAGTTACGATCAAGTCGAAGTGGATCGGAACAAAAGGCAATGGCTTTAGCCAGACCGCTCTTTACACCCTCCTTCGCAATGGCACGATCTTGGTGGACTGGAAAATTGATCCGATTGGCAGTCTTCCGTCGCTGCCGCGTCTTGGTGCGCGGTTTTCAACCCCCACGGGCTTTAGTAACTTCACTTGGCTGGGACATGGCCCCAGTGAGTCCTACCCTGACCGGAAGTCCGCCATGGATGTCGGGTTCTGGAGCGGAACTGTCAAAGACCAGTACGTTGCCTATGTGCGCCCCCAAGAAAATGGCAATAAAGAGAGCTGCCGCTGGTCCGCGCTCCTAGACAAGACAAAAATGGGCTTGTTAATCGTCGCGGAAGACGAGCCGCTGGCGATGTCGGCGAGCTACTTCTTGCCTGAGGATCTGGATAGCGCTCGCCACCGGCAGGGCCAGGAGAAAATCTACAAGAAACTCATCCCGCGAAGCGAGATCAACTTCTGTGTGGACTGGCTCCAGATGGGCCTTGGGGGGGCATCATGCGGCCCCGGTCCACTGGGCAAGTATCTCTGTAAGCTCGATAAGACCGCGCAGCTGCGCTTCTCTCTGCGGCCCTATTCACCCCCGATGGGCGATCTCTCGCTGGTCGCCCGCCGCCGCTTGCCTGTCACCGCCACTCCGATCATTGTCCGTGGCGATGATGGAATGGTGACAATCTCTCACAAGCTCCCTGAGGCAACCTTGCGCTACAGCCTCAACGGTGGCCCCGAGCAGGGCTATGAGCGTCCCTTCTTTGCCGCAGGAGAGACCACGATTGCCGCACGTGCCGTGGTGGTCGGTCTTCCTGCCAGCGAGCTGGTGAGTGTCACTCTGCCCGAGATCACCCCCGTGGCTCGCCTGAGCCGTGCTCGCTGGCGCGTGAGTGCCGATAGCACCGAGCCCAGCGAAGGAAGTCCCGCCAATGCCTTCGACAACGATCCCGATACTTTCTGGCACACCGAGTGGAGCCAGCGTGAGCCAGGGCCGCCACATGCACTGACGATCAACTTAGGCGATGAGGAAACTCTTACCGGCTTTGAGTATCTTCCGCGCCAGGGGCAGGAAAATGGCCGTATCGGGCGCTACAGCTTCGAAGTCAGCCAGGATGGCCAAAGCTGGCGCTCGGTGTCTTCGGGGAGCTTCCCCAACACGTCCAGTATCCAGCGTGTTCTCTTCAGCGCTCCCATCACTGCCCGCTATGCCCGCTTAGTCGCCCAGTCGGAAGTGAATGGTAAACAGTGGTCGTCGGTGGCGGAGCTGAATCTATTAACAGAGCCCTCACGGTAAACGTGGGGCAAATTTACCGACGGAGGAACGACGGAGGCGGCGCGAAGCGCTCCAAAGCCGGACGTTTACCGTCCTAGGAGAAATATGGCAATTTTAGAGAGTTTGTTTGGTTTAGAGGGAAAAGTGGCGCTGGTGACCGGCGCCAGTGGTGGCATTGGCTCGGCGATTGCAAAGGCCTATGCGGAGGCGGGGGCGACTGTGGTTCTCAACGGAACCCGCCGTGAGAAGCTCGAAGCACTGGCGGAGGAGATTGGCCTACCCGAGAAGACCGTGATCATGCCCGCCGATCTTTCTACTCCCGAAGCATGTAAGGGGCT
>NZ_CBAYMC010000293.1:0-4647 GCF_964826245.1 Armatimonas sp.
TGCGCTACATTCCCACCGAAGTGCACCAGAGCACTCTCAACTCGCACGGCAAGCGCTGGAAGCCGATCTTGGTACGCGGCACAGATCGCTACCGACACTGGATCGAGGAGTGAAAAAACACCATGAGCCCTCCAACTACCTGTTTGACCGTTGCCTTCCTGGCTGAACTCGAAGAGCAATCGGGCTTCGATTGGTTTCACGCCGCTCCCCGCCATGAGATTCCTCTGGTTTCAAGCAGGCGATCCTATATCGCAGAAAAAGAGCTCAAACTTCGGGAGCGCCAGCTTCTCAAACTTAGTCCGACTCTTCAAAGACGGTTTCTCAGGCTTTACGCATGGGTCTCCGGGCAACGTGGGAACTTTGAGAAGGCAGCAATATTCCAGCGGAAGCTGGGCAACGCCAAAGAAGCCGACTGGCTAGCGTTTCAAGCTACTGTGGTGACCCGCATAACTGTCTTGCTCCAACCAGGGCATTGTGTGAGGGCAATTCAGCCTCTAGAGCTAGCTCAAGGGATCTGGGTCGTTTTCGCTGTCAAGGGAAATGCACCTGGCGAAGTTCTTGTGGTGCAGAAAACCTCAAACGGTTGGCGGCGGCTGGATTCGGTATCGCTGAGTGAAGAAACAGAGAGTGTTGTGCTTGTCTGCCTGGGCAAGGAACTACTGGTGATCGAGGATCAGATAGGAGGCTCGTGGCAGCCTACGCAGGTCACGAACTACCAGCTCCGAATGGGAAAGCTCCACCCGACCAAAGAGTTTTTCAGTGAGCATGGCGTTCGGCTCCGAAAGTTCGACGGTCGCTGGACTCTTAGTACCTTTCACTGCATTGGTTATTGCCTCTCCCATGGGGAGCAGCCACGCTGGCTGGAGGTCTTTCAGCAGGGCAAAAACGGTTGGCAGCTTGCTAGTGTAAAGTACCCTGAGCTGTTCAAAGACTACCCGCACCAGATCCGAAGCCTCCTGAAGCGCTACCCAAAAGACGATGTGCTCCCTGTCTACCTGCACTGGGCCGAGCGACTTCTCCAAGGAAAACCAGTGGGGCCGCCGCCTCAGAAACACGCACAAAAGATCGACACTTAGCTCAGGCGGCCCATTCATGGGTCTTGCCGCAACAGCGGGCTGGTTTACCCGCCCGTTCCCGAAGGAAAAAATAGATGCCCGAGTATCTTGCACACAAGACGGTCAGCGATGACCAGATCAATGAATGGGTGGAGCAGTTTCACCGCGATGGGTTTTTGGTGCTCCAGGATGTTCTGACACCCGAGATGTGCGCCGCCCTGCGCGACGATTTAGACGAGGCGCTCAAAGAGAATAACGAAGAAGGCGACGGGATTATTCAGCTCCATCATCGGATGTTCGAGGTCAGCCCCACCAACCTCTCGCTCTTTGACCTAGAGCCCATCGTCACATTTGCCGAGAAGCTGATCGCCGAGACGACGCACTGTATCCACAACAATAGCTTCCGCGTGCAACCGGGGCCGGGCAAGGGGATCACCACGTGGCACCAGGACGACTCCCCGCACTTTCTGGTGACCGAAGGGGAGGCTCCCAAGAACATCAAGCTGCCCGTCTTGCTCTTCACCGCCAACTACTACCTCACCGATGTCGAGACCCCCGAGTACGGCCCGACCCAGCTCATTCCTGGCTCGCATCTCTACGGCAAGCGCTGCCCGCCTGTGATCGAGGGCACGGAGTGGGAGGACAAGACAGTCTACGCTTGTGGCAAGGCGGGGAGTGTGGTGATGTTCAACAACCAGGTCTGGCACCGGGGCGCACCCAACCTCTCGGATCGCGTGCGCTACATCACCCAGGTGAGCTATGCCCGGCGACTGGTGGGGCACAAGTACAGCCCCTTCATGAACTACCAGATGCCCGAGCATGTCTACGCCAACGCCAGCCCCCGCCTCAAGCGCCTGCTTGGCTTCCTGCCCAACGGGGCGTATGGATAAACCTCTCCTCGATTAGTCCCCCCGGTTGGAGCGGGGGAACTGGAGAGCGCGGCGCTGCAAAGGGCGTGCCGCCCATACAGAATCTTATGGCCCGAAGCGGCCTTTGTAGCTTTAGCTCATGAGCCCCGCCGTTACAATCGGCGGGGCTAGCGGTGGGGGGCTCTTACTTGAGCTTCTTGGCCTCGCCGATCACTTTCTTCGCCGCCTTGATTGCCTCTTCTGCCTCGCGCTTGTAGCCGGGGCTAAGCGGCTCGGAGAGGGCGTCTATGTTCTGGGAGACGCGGGAAAGGCGGGTGGTGAGGAGATTGGGATTGAGCTGTGGGCGCGGAGTCGGCTGGCCTTCTGCCGCAGACTCTCCGCTTCTCTCCGCCGGGGCGACTGTGGGAGGTGTGGCTGTCGGGGGACGGTTGCCTGCCTGGGGATCGCCCCCACGAAGCGTCGCGGGAGTACGTCGGTTGGCAGGCGCGTTTCCACCTGCACCGCTCCCGCCGCCGCGCTGGCCTTGACCCCCGCCGCCACCGCGTTGTCCCTGATTACCACCGCCTGCGGGCGCGATCTGTGCGAGTAGCTCCGTGATGGCCTTGATTTTTCCATCGCGCTTCGGGCTGGCAGGCTCTTTCTCCAGCTCGGTGCGCTTGGTTGTCAGGGCCGCGCGGGCAGCATCGAGCTCGCCGTAGGTATCGCGCAGCTTTGCAAGCGTGTCGTGGACTTCCTTGCGCTCCTTGTCGGTTAGATTTACCCGAGGATCATCAAAGACCGTGAGAGGCTGTGTCGAGGACTGATTCGCTACGGTCAGTGTCGCCGTGTAGCTGCCGGGAAGCAAGCGGGGGGCGGTGGCTCCACCAAAGCCGCCGCCTTGACCGGGTGTCGCTGAATTTTCGCGGATGTCCCAGCGCAGGAGGTTCCAGCCGGTTGCGGGCTCTGCCTGGCTCAGGGTACGAACCACTTTCCCCTTGCTGTCTTTGACGGTCAGAGTCGCCGCGCCCTTGATATTTTCGCCTAAGTAGAAGCGAAACGGGTTGCCGGTGGTCGGGTTGGGAGCGACATAGATCTTGTGCCCCGTGGTGGCTTTTCGGCTGGCGATGCGGTAGTGAACGGCGGGTTTTGGCGGTGCAAGCGTCACGGGAGCGAGGCTCAGGGCCTTGGCTTCCAGCGCCCCGATATCGTCCAGGATCCAGATACCGCGTGCGTGGGTCGCGAAGATCAGGTCGTTGTCGCGGGGGTGGATCTGGATATCGTCCACGGGGATCGAGGCTGGGAAGGGCTTGTCGAAGCGCTCCCAGCTCCCGCCCCGGTTGAAGGAGACATAGGCACCGCGCTCAGTTCCGAGAACGAGCAGGTTCGAGGCGCGGGGATGGTCCCGTATGACACTGACCGTGGCTCCCTCCGGCAGGCTGCTGGTGAGTTTCTTCCAGGTCGCGCCAAAGTCCTCGGTCACAAAGGCGTAGGGTGTGAAGTCATCGCTGCGGTGACCATCGAAGCTAACATAGCAGCGACCTGCGGCATAAGAGCTGGCATGGACACGGCTGACATAGGTGCCTTTCGGGACGCCCGGAACCGTGCAGAGAGTCCAGGTCTTGCCGTCGTCTTGAGAGACTTGCACATTGCCATCATCGGTTCCCGCCCAGATCACGCCCTCTTTAACGGGGGACTCTGTGACGGTGACAATATAGCCGAAGCCATCTTGCCCATCGTTGCCGGAGAGGGTCTTATCGCCTACAGGCTTGCCTAGGATCGGGAGCTTGGTGCGGTCGGGCTTGGTCGTGAGATCGTCGGTTCTGCGCCAGGTGTCGCCCCGATCCAGGGAGATAAAGAGCTTGTTGCCACCAAAGAAGAGCTTCTTATTGTTGTGCGGTGAGATAAAGATCGGGCTGTTCCAGTCGAACTGGAGCCGCTCGCCAGGCGTCTCCGCGCGGGGACGAATACTCTTGCTCTCACCCGTGGCTTGGTTGCGCCGTCCAACCGCGCCGCCCTGGCTCTCGGTGTAGATAATGCGCCAGTCGAGCGGATCGGCCTGTGCGTAGAAGCCATCACCGCCGCCTACATTGAGCCACTCGTCGTTGGTGACCCCGCGCACATCCAGTGTCCGGCTGGGTGCTTCCCAGGTGCCGTTGTCTTGCAGGCCACCGTAGACATGGTAGGGCAGGCGCATGTCGTAGTGGACTTCGTAGAACTGACTAATGACGATGGTGTTGATAAAGTCCCAGGTCTTGCCTTGATCCCAGCTTACTTGGATACCGCCATCGCAGCCAAAGAGCAAGTGATCCGAGTCGGCGGGGTTGATCCAGAGTGCGTGGCCATCGGCGTGGACACGGGAGAAGGGCGAAGTGAAAGTCTTGGCACCGTCCACGGACATGTAGGTGCTCACACCCGTCACGTAGACTGTATCCTCATCGTTGGGATCTACGCGAATCTGCGAGAAGTACATCGGGCGCGGGTTGGTCGCCGCACGCTTCTCCCAGTTCTCGCCGCCATCGTCCGTGCGCCAGACATTTCCATTGCCCTGTGCGGACTGCGTGCCGCCCTTGTTGTCGTTCTCCCACGTGACATAGACAATCTTCGGGTTCTTGGGATAGATCGCGATTCCGATGCGCCCGACTTCGCCGCCTGGCAAGCCGCCCGAGAGCTTCTTCCAGGTCTTGCCCGCGTCCGTAGTCTTGTAGAGCCCGCCGTCGCTACTGCCACCCACAAACCCGAACGCC
>NZ_CBAYMC010000294.1:0-4623 GCF_964826245.1 Armatimonas sp.
AATTTCTCGTGCGACCATGTAGGTGCCCATCACCAGGAGGAAAATACCGAAGGTGGGGCGTAGCTTCTCGCCGGGAATGCGCTTAGAAAGCAGCGTCCCAATGCCCATGCCTGCCGCCGTCAAGGCAGTCAGTGTCAGTAAGAATCCCCAGTGAGCTTCTCCTCGGATCTTTGCATCGGAGAAGAAGCCAAAGAGCGAGTTGGCGGAGATGATGGCCAGTGACGTTCCCACGGCGCGTTTAATGGGCAGCTTCACCGCAAGCGTCAGGGCAGGAACGATGAGAAATCCTCCGCCCGCTCCCACCAAGCCCGTCACGACGCCGACGACCAGCGCGGGAGGCACGAGCTGGCGCAGATCCGTAGATTCCTGTGCATCGCTGGCAGCTTCCTTGCGTTTTCGCAGCATCGAGACGGCAGTCGCAAGCATGAGGGCAGCGAAGAAGATCAGCAAGAGCGTGTCGCGGGAGACACCTCCCAGGCTGTCTGGGATCGCGGGGAGTAGAAAGTGGCGCGTCAGCCAGACGGTGAGAGAGGCGGGAAGAGCAAAGCCCAGCACCGCACGCCCCACGACGAGGCCCCGCCGCGCCATCAGGCCAGCGCCAATCGCGGCGGTTGCTCCCACGATAAAGAGCGAGTCGCCCGTCGCTTTTGAGGCAGACTCGCCAAAGAGATAGACCAGAGTCGGCACCGTGAGGATCGAGCCCCCGCCGCCCATCAGCCCTAGCGTGATCCCAATCACCACTGCCGCTGCGTATCCTATAGTTTCCATAGCTTCTGCAATCACAGAGGCGGAGACGGAAAGAAAAGATTCAGGAAAGATTCAGGGACGAAGCTCGTAGACCAGAAAATCGGGAAGTGATGCCCTAAGAGTGAGGTTAGATTGCCCTCTCTGGTTCTGCTTCAGGGGGGCAATGACGGGCCCAAAGTGCCAAAGTAGCCGCTCGGGCGGCTCGGGCGTGTGGCGGAGAACCAGAAAGGCTCGGCTTTGGCTCTCCTGCGCTTTTTGGGCGAGCTGACGGAGCCGCTCTGCCGTGACATAAGGCGTGTAAGGGTAGGCAGAGAACGAGAAGACCCGGCTGCGCTGCAGGAAAAGAGTCGCATCCACCAGCTCATCGCCGATCAGCCAGTCACTTTTTGATGTGTTCTCAACCAGCCAGCGCAGCCGTGGTGAGGATGTCTCCGGTGGAGGCAGCGTCTCCCACTGCGTGAGACGAAGCTCCTTGCCTAGAAAGAGCAGAAGCCCCAGCAAGGCCAGTGCCTGCTGCATCCGTGGTGTGAGTAGCTGCGCACCAGCCCCAACGAGCGCTAGGAGACCCACCAAGCTCGCCGGAAGGAGAAGGCGTGCATCAAGTGGATCGAAGTGGACACGGCAGCGCTGTGCAGTCAGGGTCGTGGTGTAGAGCAAGACCCAGACCAGCAAAAGGCGGTGGGAGCTGAGCGGATGAAGCGGCCCCGCTGGCTTAGTCTTGCCGGCGATCCAGAGTGCAAGTCCGACTGTTAGGAGCGCCTGAGGAGCGCCGTGCCGATCCATGACAAAGTAGTTTCCCAGCAGTGCCAGAAGCCCCTCGCACAGGACGGTGAGAAGTCCCTGATCCGAGGGTAGCGGCAGGGGAAGGGCGTGACCGGTCTGGCTGACGTTATGAAGCATGACCGGAAGCGCCACCAGCGCAAAGCCGAGGCTATAGCGCCCAAACTGTCGCCAGGGTAGGGCAAGGAGGCCAAAAGGAAGAAGCCAGAGGAGAGCGTAACGCGTGGCAAAACAAAGGCCACCCAGTAGCCCCGCCAGCACGATAAGCCGTCTGCTCCCTGAGTGACGTGCCTGTAGCAGAACCGAGAGGCAAGCAAGAAGGAGGGTGAGAGCCACCCCTTCGCTCAGAGCGGTCTTGCCTGCCTGAATCAGGGGACTAAACCCCAGCATGAGCCCGAGTGCCAGAGTGCCCGCGTGCGCCCCGTAGAGCCGCTGGGTCAGTCGGTACCCAAGCCAGAGAGTCATGCCAAGGCCTAGGACGGAGAGAAGAAGGGCCACGTCTGGGCAGCGCTCAGGTGTGGGGGAGAGCGCGGCAATCAGAAGCGGAAAGAGCGGCCCCTGCGCCGTAAAAGCGGAAGGCACGCCCGGCGTGAGAAGCTCCCACTGGGGCTGATTGTGCCCCACCGCACTCTGCACAAGGCCATGACCGCGCACCACGCTCTGAGCGACTTCGATATAGTTCATTGCATCGAAGGGAATTTGTCGTGTCTTGGTAAGTGAGTTATAAAGAAAGAGTGCAGCGAGACAAAAAATAAGAGGGAGAACTCGCATACTTAATCTAAGAATGCAAAAAGCATGCCTAGATTTTCCGTATTGTCTCGCTGGTGAGGAGTAGCCTCACATGACCCGTGATGAATTTTGGCAACATATCGAGACGACACGTCTGGCTGGGAAGAACGACCCTGATGCCCAGTGCAAGCAGCTCAAGAAAAATCTAAAAACGCTCTCTGACGACGAGCTGATTTCTTTCCACACGCACTTCGATTCCCTCTACGCCCCCACCTACCGCATGGATCTCTGGGGTGCGGCCTATGTCATCAACGGAGGCTGCTCCGACGACTGCTTCGACTACTTCCGCGCCTGGCTGATCGGTCGTGGGAAAGCCGCCTACGAAGCCGCTCTCGTGAGCCCCGACTCCCTCGCCGATGTCGCGGAAGACGACTGTGCGGAGCAAGAAGAGCTACTCTCAATCGCCATCGGCATCTGGCTCAAGCGCCACAAGAAAGACTGGGGCGATGACACCCCGTTTCCCAGCACCCCCAACTCCGACCCTGGCCCCGCCGAGTGGGACGAAGAAGACGAAGAAAGCCTCGCCCGGCTCTACCCACGCCTCTTTGCGAAGTTCTGGTAAAAACTAGCCGAGAAGCTGGCGTAGTCTTTCCAGGTTCTCAGCATCGCTTTGTTCGGGCGAGTGATCGAATGCTTCCGATTCTGTGCTATTAGCGCGGTAGATGCGAACATTTTGAAAAGCGGGTTCATCGAACTTTCTGTAGAGGTAGTCATAAATTTCTTCGGCACTGGAGAAGCCCCGAAGCGGAACTAAAAAGGTCGTGGTATCTTTCGCGCCTGGGCAAAACAGAAAGACCGTTTCCGAGTGTTTAGGGTTCGTCTTAGCCTGAAAAGGAAATTTTTTGACCTTCTTTTCTTGTCGTGCATGGTCCACCATAAAATAAAGAAAAATAACGCCAATCACGCTTAGAAACACAAAAAACGTCCAAGGCCGTGTTAGCCAAAGGACAATCATCCGACCAAAACTCGATCCGCTTTCCATGCGTAAAAGTATAACGTGAAATAGCCATCAGACCCATTCATGGGTCTTGCCGACCACCCAGAGGGTACCCAGCGGGCCGCTTTAGCCGCCCGTCTGTGAATGGTTGCCCGATGACCAAACAAAATAAAACCCCTCCTCCCAGGGTTGGGAGGAGGGGCAGGGGAGGAGGGTTGAGGCCTACAGGCCCTTGTCCTCAAGGAAGTTGAGCAGGTCGGCGAGGCGGTTGGAGTAGCCCCACTCGTTGTCGTACCAGCTCACGACCTTGACGAAGCTGCCCAGCCCGATGGTGTCCACCGCGCTGAAGATCGAGCTGTGGGGGTTGCCCTTGAGGTCGGTGGAAACGAGCGGCTCGTCGTTGTACTGGAGAATTCCCTGGAAGCCCGGAGTCTCGGCGGCGGCCTTCATTGCGGCGTTGATGTCCGCGACAGGAGCGTCTTTGGAGAGCAGCGCGGTGAAGTCCACGACGGAGACGGTGGGGGTGGGGACGCGGAAGGCCATTCCGGTGAACTTGCCCTGAAGCTCCGGGATCACCAGACCGACGGCGCGAGCGGCACCCGTGGAACTGGGGACGATGTTCATGGCGGCGGCGCGGGCATCGCGCAGGTCCTTGGTGGCGGTGTCCACGGTCTTTTGGGAGTTGGTGTAGGCATGGATCGTGGTGAGCAGGCCCTTCTCAATCCCGAAGCTTTCGTGCAGCACCTTGGCGACTGGCGCGAGGCCGTTGGTGGTGCAGCTCGCGTTGGAGATCACGTGGTGCTTGGCCGGGTCGTACATGTGCTCGTTGACACCCAGCACGATGGTGAGATCCTCGTTCTTGGCGGGCGCGGAGATCACGACCTTCTTGACCGTACCCTGCTTGTGTGCGACAGCCTTGGTGGCATCGGTGAAGAAGCCGGTGGACTCCACCACGATGTCCACGTTCTCGGTGCTCCACGGAATCGCAGCGGGGTCTTTCTCGGCGAAGACCTGGATCTTCTGGCCATCCACCACAAGGTCGGTGCCCTCGTAGCCAACCGTGCCCTTGAAGGGGCCGTAGTTGGAGTCGTACTTCAGAAGGTGGGCGTTGGTGAGCGCGTCCGTCAGGTCGTTGATCGCAACAATCTGAACGTCGCCGTTCAGCCCATATTTCTCATAGATGGCGCGGAAGGTAAGACGTCCGATGCGTCCAAAACCGTTGATGCCAACACGTACTGCCATTTTCTTTCCTCACAAATCGAAACCAATTCAATGTACGGCAGCGTCCCCAGCATCCTTGGCGCGACGTTTCCGCCAATCAAAGAGGATACCCGTTTTAGAGCTTTGCCGCAAGGCAGACTGTCTTAAAT
>NZ_CBAYMC010000295.1:0-4622 GCF_964826245.1 Armatimonas sp.
TCTTGAGTTTTGGGAAGCTTCGGGTCCCCCGAGATCGCGAAGGCGCGGCAGAGCACCCGGATCACGTTGGCATCTACGAGCGGCGTATCCAGCCCGAGGGCGATGGAGCAGATCGCTCCTGCGGTGTAGCGTCCCACGCCAGGAAGTGCCAGCACCGCCTCATGCGTGGTGGGAAAGACACCTCCGTGCTCCTCGCAGATACGCTGGGCGGCTTTATGCAGGTTCCGGGCGCGGGCGTAGTAGCCCAGTCCCTGCCACTGCTTTAAAACATCGTCGAGGGGCGCTTCGGCGAGGGCCTGAACGGTGGGGAAGCGGGCGAGCCAGCGCTCAAAGTAGGGGATGGCGGTGGCAACCTGGGTCTGCTGGAGCATCATCTCCGAGACCCAGATGGCATAGGGGTTCTGGGTACGCCGCCAAGGCAAGTCCCGCTTATGGGCGGCGTACCAGTGCAACAGAAGAGCCGTGAACGGGCTCAAACGCCGGGCAGCTCCGGGTTATCAAACGGAAAGTCGTTGTCAATTCCTTCCACCTCGACAAACTGGACATGGGCGCTGATCACTAGCACCCGGCCCTTGTTCTCCGAGATAAAAGAGAAAAACTGTCGTGTGAGGCGGTTTTCCACCTGATGGAGCGCGTCGTCGTAGGAGGATGCGGTCAGGGTCTCGCAGAGATTGCTCCCACGATCCCCTTGCTTCATCCAGTAGTAGGCAAGATAGTTCTGCATAGCAAGAAAAGTATACCTTCTTAGTGGGCAAATGCCGCGTGCGCATCTTCGCCGGGCTCTTCGGCAGGCGGCTCTTTAAAGGTGAACCAGAACGCAACAGCGCAGATGGTCGTGAGAGCGGCAGGGATGAGGAAGATCATGGGCCAGTTGGTCTTGTCGGTCGTGGTGTAGTGGTCTTTGAGCCAGCCGGAGAAGATTGTCCCCAGCCAGTTGCCGATCCCCAACGTCACCAGCATAAAGAGGCTCTGGGCGCTGGCACGAATGTCGCGGGGGGCAATGCGATCGACAAAGAGGTAGCTTGTCACAAAGACAAAGGCAAAGCCAACTCCATGGAGCACGTTGGATGCAAGCACGAGTGTGGTGGGTTGGCCTATCGCATAGAGGAAGTAGCGAACGGGCCAGGCGAGGGTGCCGATCACGAGGGTCTTTTTTAGCCCAAGCTTCTTAAGAGAGAGTGGGGTTAGCACGCCCAGACAGAGGATCTCCGCCCACTGCGCGATGCTTTTGTAGAACGAGACCATGCTATGGTCAATGCCAAGCCCGCCCTTGGCAACCGCGTCTTCCATGAAGGGCCCAGAGAACGTGTAGTAGAACTGGAACTCGGTGGAGACGATCAGGGAGATCAGCAGGAAGATCGAGAATCCGGGGACGCTCTTAAACAGCACGAAGGCTTTCTTGAAAGCCCAAGGGTCTTTGGTTTCTTTGGAAGGGGGCGTGTTGGGGAGAATAAAGGCAACCACCGTCAGGATCACGCCAAAGAGCGCCGTGACCTGCATCTCCTCAAACGGTGCCCATGTTCCCTTGGCAACCGGCGGGCTGGACTTGAGCCAGATCGTCAGCACAATCGCCGAGATGATCCAGCCGATGGTTCCGGCAGTTCGTACCACGGAGAACGAGCGCTCGACATCTGTGGCGCGCGACATGTCTTGGAACATCAGGAAAAAGATAAACAAAATCGAGAGAATGCCTAGGGTAACGAGAGTAGGAATGCCTTCGAAGCTAAAGTTACCTGTTGCTAGCAGACCGGCAATGCTCCCGATTGCAGCCACGGCCCAGCCGATATTGAAGCTCTTACTGATGCCCTTGAATCGCTCGCGCTCTGCATCGTCGGTAGCGCTGTTTTTTGACTCTTTGCCCAGATGGAACATGGCAATAGAGTTGGTAATTCCCAGAGTGGGGGCGAAAAAGAGCGACCAGACCCACATCCAGAGCATGAAGCTACTGTAGCTTTGCTGCTGTGACATCATCCAGGCCGCCCCTGCGCACACGGCAGCGGAGATACCCAGATAGACTTGGGAGGGCATCAGGCGGTCCACGAGCTGGCCGCCGATAAACGGGGAGATGATACAGGCCAGCCACAGCACGCCGTAGGCTGCGCCGATCTGCACGCCGGTGGCACCGAGCCGGTCGCCAATAGTCACTGCCATAATCGGAGTCCAAGCTCCCCAGACGGCATAGAGACAAAACATCATGACGCTCAGGAGAAACCTGAGACGTAGCTTATCTGACATGGATTGAGTCTTTCACTTCAGTTTGATTAGCCCGCATTGTAACAGAAAAGCGGATTAAGTGGGGAAGAGATTAAGAATTGCGCAGGAGGATCAGCTTGGTGTCGGACTCAGCGGCGAGAATCAGGGTATTGCCCGAGGCGGTGAGAGCCGCAGGAAAGACGGCCTCGGGGCCGTACTGACGGGTTCCCCAGAGATACTGCCCCGTGGTGCTATCTAAGGCAAAGAGAGGGGTGGTGCCTTGACGCCCCATGCCGGTGAGGCTGACATAGACCCGCGACCCGGCGATTCGGGCTATAAAGCTGTCGTTGGGAACCGTGGTAGAGGGGAGGTAGGTGCTCCAGCGCACGGAGCCATCGTTGGGACGTAGCGCTTGGATCGGCTGGCAACGAGGAAGCTCGGCGGGCGGGAGCACGAGTAAGTCGCCGTTTGGGAGCATCCCGATCACTTTGGTGAGGCTACTGCGGCTCCAGAGGGTGGTTCCCGTGGCAGGGTCATAGGCACTACACTGGGTTTCGGAGTAGGCGATAAGCTGGTTTTTGTCGGGCGTAAGATAGCCCCGATCGCCCGGTGCGGCAACACCCCAGGTGCGAACCCCTGTCGTGAGGAAGAGGGCTCGTAGCTCCCCGGGAGCCAGGGAAAAGAGCAGGGGAGTCGCGCCGGTGAGGCGAACCCCCAGAAACTGACTACTGCTTGGCACGCGCGCCTCCCAGAGCGAGTAGCCCAGTGCCGCATGGAGCGCAAAGTAGGACTCGTTGGTCGGGTTCTGGCAAAGCAGGCGGGCAGAGTCTGCCCAGAGAGCTGTGGTATCGTCCAGCACGGCCTGATCCCAGAGAAAATCGCCGGTGGTCAAGCCGCGTGCCTGGACATGAAGCTGACGTGGTGCCGAGGTATGTGTGAAGCCAAAGAAGCGGCTGGTATTGTCGGAGAGAGATGGGGGCTCCAGCAGAGCATCCTCCCAGAAAAAGGCGCCATCGCTGAGTCGATGCACCCGGATGCCGCCGCTGGTGAGGCTTGCGACCACGTAGTCGCCCACACGCTGTAGAAACTCCACGGTGCCCGTGAGCGTGCGTCGCCAGAGAGTCGCACCCGAGTTATCTACGGCCTTGATCTCTTTGCCATCCGAGAGCACCAGAGAACCATTTTCGAGCGGCACGAGCCCTAAGAGCTTGACATTGATCGGGACAGTAGCCACAAGGGGAGCGGTCTTGCTGGGATCGCCGCTGCAAACGGGGCGGGTGATACTGGCCACGTTGCCTGACTCTTTCTCGGTTGCGGTGAGAGTGGCGACTCCAAACCCCGACTCAGTGAAGCTTGCCGTGGGGCCGGTGGGCGTGAGGGTGCCCAGCGTGGGATCACTCAGGCTCCACTGCCACTGTTCGGGGAAAGTCAGAACCGCACTCCCCGCACTGTCTCTCGCGACTACGGTCAGCGCAGTCTCCAGTCCCGTGGTGGTCTGGCTGAGCTCCACCCAGCTGATCACCGAGGTGAGTGTGAGAGCAAGGCGCTCTTGTTTACCCCGGAAGAGATTGAAGGGAACCAAGGCCGTGGCCAGAGCAGCGCCTGCTGCATCGGCGGTGGAAAAAGCGCTGGCCTCCAGCACCAGGGCCTCCGCAAACGGAAGCTCATTGATTTGCTCTTCCGAGTCTGGGCCTGCAAGATAGAGCCGCTCCGCGAGAATCTTGGTGCCTCGCTTGACCCGCACCCGCACACTCTTTGCCGCGACGGGGAGCACGCGCGAGGCCTCGGGCCAGTCGAGTGCCAGAATCACGCCGGTCGGTGTGGAGACGCCCCCGCCGCCCCCGGAGCAGCCTGCAGAGAGAGTCAGCAGAAGCAGTGTTCGGCGCGTGAGTTTCGGGGAGGGATTCATCAAAGACGATTATATCGCCCCGAAAGTAGTGCTTGGCATTGTCCAGTGCGGGGATGAGGACATAGAGATGCGAGAGGAAATGATGCACGGTCTGCTCTCCGGTGAGCGTCACGGTATACAAGTTGCTACTACCCCACCGCGAGAAGTGCGGGTCTAGCTCGTAGCGGGTGAGAGTTATCTCATAGCCTAGTGGCTCTAGCAGGCGGCGTATGAGCGACTCACGGGCATCACAGGCTTAGTGCGGCCAGGCTTGCAGAGAGTGTCAGAGTCGGGTCTACTTCCAGCAGAAACCCAATATCACGGGAATCTGGCAGGGATGGCGACGGCGCTTGTGTGGTGAGAGTGAGAAGCATGGATTCAGGTAAGTTTATCACTACCTTGTGGTTCTAAGAGTCAGGCGTTATAATCACCAACGGTGTCAATAGAAGAAAAACAAGTAGGGGACTGGCAAGACTAGATGGCGGTTAGATCCATGACGGAAGTATGGCGGCGCTTCAAGGGGAGTGGTGACTCTCGCGCT
>NZ_CBAYMC010000296.1:0-4519 GCF_964826245.1 Armatimonas sp.
TGTGAGTGTTCAGGGTTCGTCAAGTTCGGTGCGTTCTAGGGTTTGCCAGGGGTTGCGTTCCGTATGGATACGGTCTTGTTGTTCGATGTAATGCACGACGGTAGGTGTATCGGAGGCACGGAGTGAGATTACCCCGTAGCCGTCTTGCCAGCGTAGGGCATGTGCTTCATCAGTTTGACGGTTGAGGGCAAAAGAGCTGCCCCCTTTGACTTTGCCGATAAAATGTGCCAGATCAATCGGGGGGAGGGAGATAAGCAGGTGCACATGGTCGGGCATGGTGTTGCACGCCAGAACATGCGCGCCGAATTTCTGTGCAATGGTCGTGATGCACGCAACGGCCCGCTCACGCCGTCCCTCCAGCGCGGGCAACCGACCCGCCGTTGCCCAGACCACATGAAAATACAGCCGATGAAAAATGTCTCGTTTCACACTCGTAGAACGGCTGAACACACCCCATTCTGATAAAACGTGATGGGATTTTTTCGGAATTATTTTCGCGTCGGGGGCATCACGTTTCGGGCGGCATCACGTTTCGGGCGGCTAAAGCGGCCCGCTGTTGCGGCAAGCAGGCTAAAGCCCGCTGAGGCCTACCGGGTTCGGAGGCCCATTTATGGGTCTTGCCGCAACAGCGGGCCCATTTATGCGCCCGGACTCGTAAAACAAAAACCCCCCTCCTCCCAGGATTGGGAGGAGGGGCAGGGGAGGAGGGTTTAGATCGCGACTTCCTTGCCCTGCTCGGCGGAGGCATAGATACCGCTGAGCATCTTCTGCACCATCACACCGTGCTCGACCGGGCACTCGTTGGGGCGACCGTCTCTCACGACCTCGATGAAGTGCTGGATCTTGTACTGCCACATGTCCCACTTGGGGTAGTACGCGGGGGTCGCGTTGATCATGTAGCCTTCCCAGTCCGTGTAGGTCTCCGACGTGCTCCAGATGACGCCGCCCTTCTCGCCCATGATCTGAATGTCGAAGACATCCTCTTTGATATGGTTGCAGAAGCTCGACTCCAGCGTGAGAATGGTGCCGTTGTCGAAGCGGATCATCCCGGCAGCGAGGTCCTCGACCGTGTAGGTCTCGTGATCCCAGCCCGGCCACTGGCTCTTGACTTCGCTGGGCTTGTTGCCCATCCAGGTCCAGGTGTTGCCGGTCGCGGTGATCGGGGTAGGGTTGCCGATGAGGCTGTGCGCGGTGTCGAGGATATGCACGCCGATATCAATCATCGGGCCGCCACCTTGCAGCTCTTTACGGCCAAAGACACCCCAGTTCGGGATGCCACGGCGGCGCAGGGCTTGAGCGCGAACATACATAATCTTGCCAAGAGCACCGCTCTCGATCAGATCACGGACGTACTTGCTCTTGGGCTCGTAGCGGTGCTGGAAGCCCATGACGAACTTGACGCCATTGGCATGAACGGCATCGGCAATCGCCTGCGCCTCGGTGGGGTTCATCGCGATGGGCTTCTCGCAGAGGATGTCTTTGCCTGCATTGGCCGCCGCAATCGCCGCTTTGGCATGCACGCCGTTGGGCGTACACACCGAGATCGCGTCAATATCGTCGCCCACGGTCTTGAGCATCTCGTTAAAATCGGTAAAGAGATGGTCGGTCGCGACGCCATGCTTGCTGTGCATCACGTCGAGCGCCACCTGGCGGATGTCCGCCCCGGCGACAATCGAGACGCCTGGGATCTTGGTCATGTAGCCGATGTGGGTCTGCGCGATCCCACCACAGCCGATAAAGCCGACACGAAGGGGCTTGGCCTCAACTGCAGCGCCCTCAGAGATTGTTGTGATTTCTGTATCCATTGAAAAAACCTTCCGGATAAAACCTTACGCCAGACCCGTGCCAGAATCCTGCCCAAAAGCCAAAATTCTTCAGGCGGTATACTAAATCATCATGTCTACCGTTTCCAGTCTTGACGAACGCACCCGTGCGCATCAGATCTACGAAGAGCAGCTGAGAGCTTTCTTAGAGCCTAAACACCTAGGAAAAGTGATCGCAATTCATCCCGGCACAGGCGAATACGTCATTGGCGAAACTCGAAAGGCCGCAGGAATGGCCCTCTGGGAGCGCTTCAAAGACGGCAGCATTGTGGTCTTTCGGATTGGCCCCCCCACGGACGATGACATTCGAATGTTCTATCGCTTAGAGGCGGAGAAACAGATTTCCCAACACGAGCGCCCACAGTGACGGGGTATTTCTCCCGCAATGCGGGACGAATCACCCTGCGCCTCTATCGGCCCGATGAAGTCGCTTTCGATATTGAGTTTTTAATTGATACAGGATTCGCAGGCGAGATCAAGCTCTCTCCCTATTGGATTGGCACACTGCGCCTCCCAAAACTCTGGAACGAAGAATTCACAGTGGCGGATGGTCGTGTTTCTCCCTATGAAATCTATGCAGCAGAGTGTGACTGGGCAGGCAAGAAACGTTTGGTTGAAGCCGTAGAAATGGTAGGTGAGCCTATGATTGGCATTGACCTCCTACGGGACTTTTCGCTTTTTTTGGAAGTGCGTGACGGTGGTGCCGTCGAGATCAAGGCTCTATGATCTCCGTCATTCTCCACGAACCTGACATGCCCCAGAACACCGGCAATATTGTTCGGCTATGCGCCAACGCGGGCGCGGCGCTGCATCTGATCGAGCCCCTGGGCTTTGCTTGGGACGACAAGCGCCTGCGCCGAGCACACCTTGATTATGAAGAGTTCGCCGAAGTCAAGCGCCACGCGGGTTGGGAAGCGTGCAAAGTGGCACTTGCAGGGAGCCGTATTTTTGCGATCGAGACGGGGGGAGACGCCACGCCCTACGAGACGGAGTTTCAGCCCGGCGACGCGCTACTCTTTGGCTCAGAGTCCCGCGGCCTGCCTGAAGAAATTCTCGCTGAGGTGACCGTGCTGACGCTCCCGATGATGCCTGGCAGCCGGAGCCTTAATCTCTCCAACGCCGTCGCGATCACGGTCTATGAGGCGTGGCGACAGCTTGCCTTCGCTGCCGCCACACCGCTGGGAACCCCGCCCCGAGAGCGCTCGTTCGTGTTCTTCAACGGCAATCCGGGGCAAACACCGGGGGTCTCGGAATCGGGCGCATAAATGGGCCCGCCTGATATGCGCCCGTGCGGAGATTTATTTTTCCGCCTGGGGCCAGATCTGATCCCAGGCCGCCATCCAGTTCTCTGCCCGGCTCTGCACCTGGAGCGGCTCGAGGACCTCGACCCCGCGTTTATTGCGAAACTGCCCGACTTTATCTACTGTCTCCACTTCGATCGTGATCGTGGTCGGGGAGCCGACGCTGTAGACACGGCCTTTCTTCACCCGAGAGAGCGCCTCACGGGCTCCATCTTCGATCATCTGGCGGGCGCGCACCGGAGGGATTTGCCGGGCAGAGTAGCGGGAGAGCCCACGCTTCACCGCCACATAGACCGGGTCATCGCCGAGGATCTCGCGGCCCTCACGACAAGTGGCCTCGTCGCCCGTCACCAGTGCAACCGGGCAGCCAAAGTGGCCACAGAGCGCCGCATTGATCCCCAGCTCCCCCACCAAGTCGTCGTTGAACCAGAGATTGCGCCAGGTGACGGTTGAGATCGTGTGGCACATCACGCCGTCGGGGGTTCCGGCGCGCGCATGCATCCCCACCATGAGCGCGGCATCACAGCCCTGTTCTAAAAGCTCGGTGTAGCGGCTCCATGTGTGGTGCGCCACCCACTCACAGGCGGGGTGAAGTAGCTCGGGGACGTAAGAGTTAAAGGTCCAGTCGCCGCCCGCGCCGTGGCAGTCCACCGCCACAATCTCCGTCGCACCCGCCGCCACCGCACCACGCACAGCGGCATTGATCTCCTCGGTGTAGAGCCGCCGCCCCTCTTCAAACATCGGGGAGCCGCCCTCGACCTGCTTCCACGTCACGATCCCACTGACACCTTCCATATCCGACATGATCAAAACACGCATCAAACTCTCCTACTAAAGCGGCACTCGCCAGAGGGTCAGGGTGCCGGACTTGTCAATCCAGGCCGCAAAGTCTTCCTGAGGCGAGAGCGAGATATCTGTGGCGGGGACCTCCCAGGGAACGCGCACTTGCTTCCCGTTTATCGTCTCTCCAATCCAGGCCTCATGGCGGACGCTGGATCTCTTTTCGTACAGGGTGCGTCTCAGTACATAGAGCCGGGTCTTGCCCCAACGCTCTATGAACTCCCCCCACTGCGCCTCACCACCTCTCTCATCGTCGGTGAAGTCTGGCTCGAGGAGGAGCTTGCCCTTGTCTCCCTCGCGGTCAATACACTCAACTGCCATCCTAAAGACACGGGGCTTACCTGCTGTGGGAACAAGTCCGCCTGCCCAGATCCGCCTCTTACCCGCAAGGGCAACCCAGTCAATCGAGTGAAGCTTTGTCTTGTAGGTTAGTTTATAGGTTTCGGGCGATAAGAGAGGACGTACTGTAATTGTTCCATTTTGATGTCCGGTCACAACTCCGTACTTGTTCAGGCGAAAGGCAACCAGAGTTTTGTCTTGCAAGTACGCCGGTGT
>NZ_CBAYMC010000297.1:0-4489 GCF_964826245.1 Armatimonas sp.
TTAGTAACCGGTGCGGGCGGCAGCATTGGTAGCGAGCTCTGCCGCCAGATCGCCGGGCTGAATCCAGCGCGCTTGCTGCTACTGGGACGCGGTGAGAACTCGATTTTCGAGATCGAACAAGAGCTGATCCGAGACTTTGGCATCGCCCCCACCGCGATTATCGCCGATGTCAAAGACCGGGATCGCTTAGAGGAAGTCTTTCTCACGGAGCGGCCCACGGTGGTCTTCCATGCGGCAGCGCACAAGCACGTACCGCTGATGGAGACCAGTCCTAGCGAGGCTGTCAAGAACAACGTGCTCGGCACCCGCAATGTCGCCGAGGTCGCCACAGCCTGTGGAGTGCGTAAGCTGGTCTATGTCTCGACCGATAAGGCTGTCAACCCCGAGAGCGTGATGGGTGCGACCAAGCGCATCGGGGAGCAGATCGTCTCTGGCATCGCTCAGCAGAATCCCACCACAGAGTTCGCCGTCGTGCGCTTTGGCAATGTGCTGGGCTCACGTGGCTCCGTGGTGCCCACGATGCAAAAGCAGATCGCACGAGGCGGCCCCGTGACCGTAACCGATCCCAACATGACCCGCTACTTCATGACCATTCCTGAGGCCGTCCAGCTCATCTTACAAGCCGGAGCAATGGGCAAGCAGGGCGAGACTTTCTTACTCGACATGGGCAAGCCGGTTCGGATCTTGGACTTAGCTCGTGATCTGATCAGACTCTCAGGCCTGAGACCTGATGTGGACATTAAGATTGAGTTCACCGGCGTCCGCCCCGGCGAGAAGATCGTCGAAGAGCTTCTCTATGCCAGTGAGGCACGCCGTCCGACCGCACACACCAAGATCTCTGTGAGTGAGAGTGGCACGATTTCCCCCCTCTTGCTTCCTGCCGTGGATCGCCTGATTCGCTTGGCCTGTGAGGGGGAGCGAGACACACTCCGTGAAGAGATTCTCAAGGTAGCTCGCGGGGAGACAGTTCTCGGGGAGACGGTCTTTACCAGTGGGACAGTACGTGTATGACCGATAATGTGCTCCCTCCCGGCCCGCGTGACGAGATCATCGCGCCTGGCGACCCCGTCTATGCCCGCCTCGCCGATGCGGCTCGTCGTGGGCTACTTCCAGGCTGGCAACCCGTGGATTTTCTGCGCTCCGACCGCCTCTTCACCCGCCGTGAGCTTGCGCCTTTGCTGGCAAAGCTTCCTGTCAAAACTGAGTTTGTGGCCCTCGGAAACGCTCCTCGTGCTTTCGCTTCGGGCATGGGCTGGCAGGTGCAGGCCACCAAAGACGGCATCACGGCAGCCGAGGCAAGTGCCGAGTGGCAGGGCTGGAGTTTTGCGGCAGGACGACGCTCTCTGCGCTGGGGGCCAGGCTGGACGGGCGGGATGCTCTTCTCCGATTCTACCGCGCCGTTGGATCGCGTCAGTGTCACGAAAAACTTTGGCAAGCTCACCTTTGAGCAGTTCTACGGCCAGTTCTTTGAGCCCAACGACCCCACAGCCCCCGTGGAGTCGTCTAGTGGGACGCGTCGCCACTTAGCAGGTCGCCGCCTGACTCTTCAGAGCGAAGGCCCCTGGCAGATCTCCGCGGGGGAAGCAATCAAAGCCCTCCGGCTCCCCGATCCTGGCCTTGCTGCGGTCCTTCCCTGGTACGTCTATGAGCACGACTGGACCGTCGGAGGGACGGGGCGCTGGCTGGGCCTGCCGCGCTCCACAGCCTACCGAAACTCCCACTGGCTCAACTACATGGCCGATGTCAGTGTCTCCTACACCCCCAAAAACGGCACCCGCTTCTATGGCGAGTATCTGCTAGACGACATCAAAGCGCCCTCATTTTTAGGCGGCGTCGAGACCACGCCGCAGCGCTCAGGGCTGCTCCTCGGGGCCGCTGCCTCGCGGGGGCCGCTCTCGTGGCGTGCTGAGGTGATGGACACGAACCGCCGCACCTACCGTAGCGATATCAAGGCCGATGCCTGGCAGCGCGGCGACTCCCCACTCGGTCATGTCGCGGGCCCCAATGCCCATGTTCTCTTTGCCCGCACGGACTACAAAGTCAGCGCCAAGCTCTCCTTGGCAGTTGAGGCGGAGCAGCGCCGTCGCCGCGACGCCAGCCAGCCCGGCCCGACGAGCCTCAACCGTGTCACGCTCTTTGCCGCGACAACACTCACCCCACAAGCCTACGCCACGGCTCGCTTAGAGCGTGACAGCCTGCGCCTTACCTTTGGATGGATGCCGTAACCTTCACTGTCCGGGATCGGGCAGGACGGCCCCAGAGCCGGTGCACTCTCCGTGTGACTCTCCAGCTCTCGGGGGAGCGCATCTTGCCCGATGGCTGCCGCGTCCCCTGCTTTGACCGTCTCCAGCGCCGCATTATCACCGATAGCCGGGGATTGGCGAGCGTGCCACTTGGGTTCTCGTTTGAGGGAGGCTGGAAAGCGCAGCTTGCCGCACTTGATCTTGAGACACTGGCGCTCACCCAGAGCGGTGACACACTCACGGTGTTTGAGCCACCCGACCGCATGCTCTCTGACAACACACCGCTCTGGGGGCCGACACGGGGGAAAAATGGCCCCGTAGCTCTGGTTGTGATGGGCTTTGATGCCTCCAATGCCTTCACCGCAACCCAGATGATGCAGCTCATGGCAAGGGCTACCGACCCGCTTCGTGCCGCAGGCGGCAGCGTGGCGATCCTGCGCTTTCCCAACTCCCAGCTTGCGCCTGAGGCACTAGCGCCACGACTTCGCCGGGCGATTCTGGCTCTTGCCGAAGCCCTGCGAGATAGAGTCGCGGTGGTGGGGATCAGCACAGGGGGACTGACGGCGCGGGTCGCGCTGGCCGACAAGACCCTGCCCGTTCGCACGCTCCTCACCTACGATACCCCCCACCGAGGGGCGAACCTAAACCCACAGCTTCAGGCACTCATCCGGCGCTACGCAGGACCTGCGATGATCAAGCCTCTGGAGAGCCCCATCGCCCGCTTGATTCTTCGTGAGTACGCCTCCGAGATTCGCTGGCATAGACGCGGGCTTGCGGACTGGCCCGAGAGAGTCCTCTGCTCCCCCTGGGCTCCTCTCAACCTCCCCGAGTGGCCACGCTGGTGCCGCACGGTCGCGCTGAGCAACGGCCCGCGCCAGAAAAACAACACTCCCCAGACACTTCTCACCCTCTGGCAACCGTTTCGCCAGGAGCATGTCCGCGCCAGCGCTCACGACCAGCAGCCAGGCTCCTTGCTCTCCGGGCTGGCAGGCTTCTCCACCGCGCTCCCACTAGGGCTGGCGGGGGCAAAGATTAGGGATCTCCCCACTTTCATTCCCACGGAATCCGCACTCGATGCCGCACCCGGCCAAGCCCCTCCCACCGATGCTTTCTACTGCCTCCCAGACAGTGCACCGTCGTTGCTACACGATCAGCTCAGCGAGGAGGCTGCTCGTTTTCTTTTGAGACAGCTTTTACTATAAAAAAAACCGGTTAAACTACCATAATTACTTGAGTAATGACCCCAGAGATATCGGATTGGATGCCATGGCTCGCGGCAACAGCCCAGAAAACCCCGGATATCTCCTGCCTGCTCGATCCTCAGGGACAAATGGTCTATCTCAACCAGGCAGCGGAAACAATCTTTCTTGCCCCGGAGAGGATGGAGCTTTGCTGGCTGGCCGAGTTTGATGCCAGCGACGCGCCGAGCTCCGCACTCAGCCAACTCGATATTCTCCAAAAAGCCACAGACGAGCAGAGCTGGCGTGGCTTTCTTAAACACCGACTCCCCGGTGCCGACTGGACAAGCCTCGCCGTCACGGTGGTTCCACTCGCGGCGGACACGGGAGAGATCGCACGCTTTCATCTCAGCGGCCACGATATCACCGCGCTCAGCCTTCCTGCCCTGCCTAGTATCACGATCGAGACCCCACAGTTTGATCTCATGATGGGCCTACTAGAAGACGTGGTGAGCCTGCACGATGACCATCTCAACACGCTCTACGCCACTCCCGCGGTCTCACGCATCACCGGCCTGTCCCCCAAACAAATTGTTGGTAAGTCCGCTTTTATTCGAATTCATCCGGAGGATCGGCAACGGGTTCTTCACACATTGCGCTGCCTAAAACGCCAGGGTGAAGCCGTGGTGCGCTGGCGACACAGCAACAGTACGGGAGAGTGGTGCTGGCTAGAGACGCGTGTGCGCCTGTTAGAATCAAGCTGGGCTCCAGCGACTTATCTATGTGCCACACGCGATATTACGCAGCAGCTCGCCACGGCAGAGACAGTTCTCTGGCGCACGCAACACGATATCCTCACCGAGCTTCCCAACCGCGAGTACTTCCTAAAACAAGTCCAGAGCGCTATTGACACGCTCCCAAGCGAGCACATGCTGGCGACTCTCTTTATTGATTTGGATGGTTTCAAGCGCATCAATGACTCTTTAGGTCATGAAACCGGAGATGCCCTTCTTCGAGTCGTCGCGCAACGACTCCCGGATACGCTCCGCACGCACGACTCGGTCGGAC
>NZ_CBAYMC010000298.1:0-4454 GCF_964826245.1 Armatimonas sp.
ATCAGGCGGCGGCGGGTCAGCTCTTTGAGGAGCGGCAGAAACAGCCCCAGAGTGTCGGAGCTGCTGCTGAGATTGTAGTTGAGCATGATGCTCGGGTAGAGGCTCTCGACATCGGCTTTTACGATGCCGCGCAACAAACCGGCGAGACGCATCTCGGTATAGCCGCCGCCGTAGGGCTGGCTAGGCTGCTGGCGCGTGATGGCGTGGCCCGCTTGCAAGTAGGCCCGCACAAAGACCGAGTTGATCTTCTCGCCACTGCCGGTCACCGCAACACTCTGAAAGACATCAGGCACCATCTGGGTGGAGTAGAACTCGGTGGGCGTGACGATCTCCGCCAAGCGTCGCGTCTCTCGCACATCGCCCAGTGTGTAGGCCTTCACGCGCTCCGGGTCGGTGCGCCAGAGCGAGGCGATCTCGTCGTGGGGGATATAGACTCTATCCGGCTCGGCAATATGATAGGTTCGGGCGCACTCTTTTAAGTTATACGAAGAGATCTCACCGCGTGCCACATCAAAGCGCTGGGTCTGAAAGAGCGTGTCCAGAACATGCCGTCCCCAGATAAAGTGCGGCACAAACGGACGCGTGTTAGCCCCCATCGCACAGTTGCGCTCCATCCCAATCCCCATCTCGGAGCTGTCTCGCCCCCAGGGAAGCGCGATCTGGAGTGCCTTGGCCCGCGCCCGAATCCACGGCAGGTCAAAGCCGTAGATATTGTGCCCCTCGATAATATCGGGATCCCACTCTGTCACTAAGTGGTTGAGCGCCCAGAGCATCTCCCGCTCCTCGCCAAAGAGCAGCTCCTCGTTGCCAAAGTTGTCTGAGCAGGCAATAAGAAAGATATGGGCACCGGGCTCGGTGGGAGTAAAGGTAGTGGTCTCGATATCAATCTGCATCCGGCGCACTTCGGTAAAGGCCATGCCCTTAAAGAGCGTGCGGCCCGTCCCGAGGAGAAACTGCTTCTGTGGCGAGCCATACTGGAGAAAGTCCCGGCGCTCGTCCCGGAGAATCTGCCGTGCGTCTAAATAGGCACGCCAGTGGGGAAAGCGCACGAGGCGGGAGTAGCCCTCACCCTCTAATTGGATCTCCTCACCATCGGGGAGAAAGCGCTCATCGCGCTGGATGAGCCAGGGGATAAACGGGACGGTCTCCATAGCGATGCTACCGTCGCGGTGCCGTGAGATCAGCGTCGCCGTGTCTTTTTGCGTCTCGACAGCGACTAAGCGCGGTGTCGTGTCTAGGCCATTGAGAGCGGCATCCAGGAGGCTCTTATCGAGGCTTTTATCGAGAGTGGAAACGGACACGGGGGATTATACCCGGTACAATACTTCCATGAGTCGCAACTTGCTGCTGCTTTTTACGGTACCACTGCTGGTGTCATCCGGGTGCGTCCCCAAAAACAATCTCGCTCCGAAAAGCGCGGAGCCCACACAAGCCAAGCTGGTCTTCCGCGATATGGCAGAGGCCGCCGGTGTCCGCTACTCCTGGCCGGTGCCTGAGAAACGCCCTCTGAACATCCTCCAGACCATTGGCTATGGCTGCGCCTTTCTGGACCTTGACAGCGATGGCAACTTGGATATCTTACTGGTCGGCTCCCGTCCGGGGCTGTTCAAAGGCGATGGCAAGGGAAAGTTCGTGGATGTGAGTGAGGCGATGCTGGGAAAGCTCACGGGGCACTTTCTCGGCTGCGCGGTGGGCGACTACGATGGTGATGGATTTGCAGATCTCTATCTTTCGGGCTACCGTGAGGGGCGCTTGCTCCACAACGAAGCGGGCAAGGCCTTCCGTGATGTCACGCTCGCCTCGGGGCTGAAGCCACAGCCGTGGGGGACATCTTGCGGCTTCGCGGACTTAGACAACGATGGTAAGCTGGATTTGTTTGTTGGTAACTACGCCGACTTTGGCCCACAGACCAAGCCGCAGCTCTGTCGGTTTAAGACCAGCCATGGAGATGTCATGAGCTCCTGTGGCCCCATCAACTATGTCGGTCTGCCGGGGGTGCTCTTCCAGAATCAAGGTGGCGGCAAGTTTACCGATGTCACCAAAGCGTGGGGAGTTACCGGCCAGAGTGGGCGAACCCTCGGCGTGGCCTTTGCGGACTTGGAAGGCACGGGTCGGGTGAGCATTGCCCTCGCAAACGATGAAGCTCCGGGCGATTTGTTTGTCAATCAGGGACCGGGAAAGTTTAAGAACGAAGCTGATCTTCGTGGCACCGCCTACGATCAAAATGGCAATAAGCACGGGGGTATGGGAACTGATTTTGGAGACTTCAACAACGATGGGAAGCTAGATCTAGCCGTTGCGACGTTTCAGAACGAGGTAAAGAACCTCTATATCAATGAAGGCATGCTCTTTCGTGACCAGAGCCCGGAGCTTGGTCTTGGGGAGGGAGCAAATGCCCTAGTTGCCTTTGGAATTAAGTTTATCGACGCGGACAACGATGGCTGGCAGGATTTAATCATCGCCAATGGCCATGTCCAAGATAATATCGCCGAGATTGAGAAGAAAACCTACCGCCAGCCCCTTCAGCTCTTCCAGAGCAAAGAGGGCAAGGCGCTTCTTGAGGTCAGCAACACCGCTCTGGTTGGGATTGCCCCCCTCGTAGGCCGAGGCTTAGCCATAGGTGACTACGACAACGATGGCAAGCAAGACGCTCTTGTGGTGGACATGGAAGGCAAGCCGCTTCTCCTACACAACGAGACCCGCCTGTCAGGGTCATCAGGAAACTGGATCGGCTTCACGCTGCCACCAAACACCTGGGGCGCGGTATTGACCATCGAAGCCAATGGAAAGCGCTGGACACAGCAGTGCCAGCCTGCGGGCTCCTACCTCTCTAGTAGCGATCCTCGTGTCCACTTTGGCCTAGGCAGTACGTCCGATCCGGTTCAGCTTAACATTCGCTGGCCGTCCGGAAAAACCGAGATATTTGCGGGCTTGGCAGCGGGAAGCTACATTAAACTGACCCCCAAAAATTAGCCTTGACAAAATCTCTCATTTCTTCTAGAATACGATCAGGAGGGTGGTATCAACTACTTTCCAAGCTCTCTCTTGAAGAGAGTTATCATTTCAAACCACTTCGACGAAGTTCGTACGAAGTTAGGCCTGAGGGAGTACTCAGTTATGAAAATGTTGAAGCCGATACGCCAGAGTTTTACACTCATTGAGTTGTTAGTTGTCATCGCGATTATCGCGATTCTCGCCGCCATCCTCTTCCCTGTCTTTGCCCAAGCCCGTGAAAAAGCCCGCCAGGCAAGCTGCCTGTCTAATATCAAGCAGCTCACTCTGGGTTTCATGATGTACTCGCAAGACTACGATGAAACGTTCCCCCAGTGGAAGTGGGATCAGAACTACAGCACGTCCTGGGGAGATGCGGGTTCGCCCTCTCCGAACAATGCGACCACGATCTGGTACTATGCCATCTATCCCTATGTCAAGAACGGCCAAGTCTACGGCTGTCCCTCGGACCCGCGCAAGACACGCTTCCGAGACAATGGCTGGTTTACCTGGGGAGGTGCAGGCCCCCTCGGAGCCCTGCGCAACCTGGACAACAATATCCTAAGCTACGGATCTAACGAACCCCTCACCTACCAGTACCCCGGTATCGCGGCAATGGATCGTCCCGCCAACACGTTCTTGGTCGGTGACATGATGTCTGCGCTTTCGAGCTGGGACTGCTACGATGCGGGCTGGAGAAATATCGCCAACTACGATGCGCTAGCCGCCAATGCTCCCCAGCGCCGGTTCCGCATCCCGCGCCTCGCTTGGGCACGCAACGACGGGCTTCCTAACTACTACGGGAACGCTTGTTCGGGCTCACCAGCCGATAGTGGCATCTTCCCCGGTGCCTGGGAAGCGGCTCCTTACACCATGCACATGAACGGCTCCAATGTGGGCTTCGCAGACGGGCATGCGCAGTTCCTTCAGGCATCGCGCGTCACCGCAAACCTGTACGGAGTCAAGTAAGTTGAAACCACAGACAAGAGCCTTTATAGGACTAACCACCCTTCTCCTTGCTGGCCTTACCCTGGGGTGTAGCCCCAAGGATCCAACGTCTGCCGACAGTCTCTCGCAAGTGAAGCCCGGCGACACTCCCTCGGATGCTCAAAAGGAAGCCATGCGGTCAGGACACTCGCGTCCTGGTATGCAAGGCGGAGGGATGCAAGGTGGCTATGGTGGCGGCTACGGCGGCGGCTACGGTGGCCGCCCCATGGGTATGGGCGGTGGAAGCGGCAGCATGGGCGGCAGTGGTAGCCAAGGCCGCTAGTGCTGGTAGCACGGTTGTGCTAGAATAGCCTTCCATGCCCGTCACCAACGTATCCACAGAGAGGACCCCCTCCACGCCCCCCCCGGCGCGTGGGAGGCGTCCTCTCTTTGTCGTCCTGGGTCTCCTGGGACTCAGTTTTGTCATCAGCCTTCCGTGGCAGCAGCGCCAGTGGAAGCAAGTGGAGAAGCTCCGC
>NZ_CBAYMC010000299.1:0-4449 GCF_964826245.1 Armatimonas sp.
TAGACCCCATCACTGGCCTGGGCGAGGGGCACGCGGGCGCGCTGCTTGGTCTTGGGATCAAGAGCGACAAGCTGCACGCCGGGAAGCGTCGCGTGCTTGGCGGTGGCGTAGAGAATCTTTCCGTCTTTGGTCCAGCCCGCGACGGTTCCGCCCGCACCAAAGGTCAGCCGTGTGGGCTCACCGCCGGTGGTGGGCATGACATAGACCTCATCGGGGCCTTCGTACGCCGCCGAGAACGCCACCCACTTCCCATCCGGCGAGAGGGCAGGACTACTCTCCTCGCTCGGGTGCGTCGTCAGCCGCGTCGCCAATCCACCGCTGGCCGCGACGCGCCACAGATCGCCCTCCGCCGCAAAGACCGCCACCTCGCCACGCAGGCTAGGCGTGCGAAAATAGCCGCGTTGAGCTGTCATCTGTACAGGCTGCGAGAGTGCGAGAGTTGCTATAAAGAAGGGGGCCGGAAGTATCATGCGGAAAATATACCCAAGTATAGAGTTTATGAAGTTGAGTTGCCGAAAAAGCGCTAGAATGAGGGCATGAACCGACGAACTCTTCTGACTCTGACAGGGCTGGCTGTGCTTGCCGAGGCTGCACAAGCACAGACGCCGCCTGCTGCGCCGCTGAAGCGGGATCTTTTTCTGGCGCAGGCTCCGGTGGAGAAGGCGCTGGAGCTGGTGATGAGAGGGTTTGGGGAGGGCAACTACCTGATTCCCAACACGGTGTTCGGACTGGTAACTGCGACGGTGAGCCAGGGGACGTTCGAGCAGGCACTGACGCAGCTTTGCCAGAGCAACCGACCCGTGCTGGAGTGGAAACGCGAAGATGGCATTGTCGAGATCGCCCCGAAAGCCGACAGCAAGCTCCCCGTGCCCAATCTTGCCCTGCTCTACCAGCAAGCACGCCTGCCGATTGTCGGGGGGACTGTCTGCCGCATGTCGGGCTGTGTTTTAGGGGAAAAAGTCGCTTTTGCGATCCTGGAGCTAGGCGCTCCACCCAACTCTGAGGTGCGCGTTGTCGAGCAGGGCAAGCCCGTCTCGGTGCGGGGCGAGCGCTATGTCGTGGCGAAGATCAGCGAAAAAGAACTGGTGCTGGCTCGGGACAAGACCCCGCTGAAGATTCCCCTGGCACCGCTTGTCCCTAAACCGACACGCTAAACTATAAACTAGTCCAGCTGGAGCCGTGTCCGTAGCTTCTGGGGCCACTTGCTCGGTTGCAGGCCGTGCTGCGCCAGCAGTGCCAGCGCGAGGCGCTCCATGCCAAAAGCGACGCAGCTGGTGTGGGCATGGGCACCATCGGGGGTGCGGATATCAAAGAGCTTGCCAAAGTGATCCTGGTGGTGGTGGACCGAAAGAAGCGCGGTGGGGCACGCGCCTGAGAGCATGGGCACCATAATATCAAGCGTCTCGCCCTGTGCCTGTAGCTCCGACTCTAGCCCCAGAGCGCTCAGAAACGCCTGCGCTTGGACGACCCAGCTCTCGCGGAAGCCTTGCGCCTGTGCTTCGGTGCCCGCATAGACAAACTCACGCATCCGAAAGGCACGCATCTGCATGGGGTTGAGCGAGGCAGCACTGCGATAGCACCAGCTCTCAATGTCAATCGTGCAGCCGGCTGCGGCGAGAGTGCCGGTGAGCGTGGGATAGACATAGCAGCAGGCCGAGGGAGCCAGGGTCAGGTCGCCTAGATTCGCCTCCGGACTCGTGCGTGGGTGGGGGAAGGCGCAGGAGCGAGTGTACTTCTCGACGGCGGTGTGGGGCAAGATCGGGGGACACTGCCAGACATGGGTACTCTCGGTTCGGCCTAGCTGCGTGATACTGCGCTCCAGCCCTTCCAGCACCTGGACAAAGCGTGCGCCACGTCCGTAGATACCGGGAACGCTCGTTGGCAGTAAAAGACGTGCCGCCATCAGGCGGCTCAGGTAGATTTCTTCCGGTGTGGCGGAGGGTGAGAGAGGGACAGCACTCATAGCTCAGGTTCCTTTGCCTGAGACTATACGCATAATCTATACCAATCTTTACAGCATCCACAAAAAATCGTCGAACGTGCCCTCGCGCACCAAGGGCTCGATCTCGCTCCAGAAGACAAAGGTCTGCCGGTTCTGCCCGATCTGACTACTGATCCGGTAGCTCACCAAAAGCTCCCGAATCCGCCCATGAATCTGCTCCAGGACGACCGGATCACGCGCATCCGAGCGGCGCGGCGTTGCCCGAGGGCTCTCTTTGAGCATGTCGTAGGTGCGGAGTGCTGCGGTGGAGACTTTTAGCGCCATGTCCCTATTCTACGCCATAACGAGCCACTAGCCGTTTACGAGTTGCACTCTTTTTCAATATCCTGTATCGTGCGCCGCAGGAACCACTCTAGGGCCGCTGTCGGCTCCGTGATCACGTTATGAAACCCAACATTATCTTTATCCTCTCCGACGATCTCGCTCAGGGTGATGTGGGCTGCTACGGCCAGAAGCTCATCCAGACCCCGCACCTAGACAAGATGGCTGCCGAGGGCACGCGTTTTACGCAAGCCTTCTGCGGCACCAGTGTCTGTGCGCCCTCACGCACGAGCTTGATGACGGGGCTGCACACGGGCCACAGTCCGATTCGCGCTAATCGGGAGCTCCAGCCCGAGGGCCAGATGCCCCTGCCTGCCCAGACACGCACGATTGCGCAAGTGCTGAAGAGCGCGGGCTACGCCACGGCGTGTATCGGCAAGTGGGGAATGGGGATGTTTGACACCACGGGAAGTCCGCTGAAGAAGGGCTTTGACCACTTCTTTGGCTACAACTGCCAGCGCCACGCCCATAGCTACTTCCCTACCTATCTCTACAACAACGACCAGCGCTTCGAGCTAGCAGGCAACGATGGAAAAACCATCGGCAAGACCTACGCACAGAACTTAATTGCCGACGAGACACTGCGCTGGGTGCGCGAGCACAAAGACCAGCCGTTTTTTCTCTTCTACTCCATCACGCTTCCCCATGGCCGCGCCGAGATTGACGATCTCGGAATCTATAAAGACAAGCCTTGGACAAATCTTCAGAATACCTATGCCGCGCAAGTGACGCGTCTCGATAGCGATATAGGCCGCTTGCTGGCACTTCTTAAAGAACTAAAACTCGACGAGAAAACCCTGGTGATTGTCGCCGGGGACAATGGCTCGTCGTATGCCCCCAGCTCCGAGATTGGGCGGTTGTTCGAGCAGGCGGCCAATGGGCTGCGTGGCTTCAAGCGTGGGCTGTATGAGGGCGCTTTGCGTCAGGCCGCGATTGCTCGCTGGCCCGGCGTGGTGACGTCGGGGCGCGTGAGCAGTGAGCCCTGGGCGTTCTGGGACTTCCCCGCCACGGCCGCAGAGCTGGCAGGCGTTAAGCTCCCAAAAGACTTTGTGACGGATGGCAAGTCGCTAGTCTCACTCTTACGTGGAGGGAAAGCCCCCAAGCGCGACTACTTCTACTGGGAGCTCCACGAGGGCAAGCCCATCCAGGCCGTGCGCTTTGGCAACTGGAAAGCCATCAAGAATGGCCCGAGTGCGGCCATTGAGCTCTACGACTTGGGAAAAGACCCCGGCGAGCGAACAAATCTCGCCCGCCAGCGTCCGCAAGAGCATGCCAAGGCCGAAACGCTTCTTCAGACAGCGCGTGTCGCCGATCCCAACTGGCCGCTACAATAACCCCATGAAGACAAAACAACTCGGCGCTGTGTTTGCACTCTTGACGTTGACGGGCTGCACGAAACCCTCTATATCTGCCACGAGTAGCACAGATGGCATGGTTTTGATAAAGGCGGGTAGCTTTCGCATGGGCAGCGACGATCCGCGCTTTGCCGATGCGCAGCCGGTACATAAAGTGACACTCAACGGGTTCTGGATGGACAAGTACCCCGTCACCAATGCCCAGTTTGAAAAATTCGTCACGGCCACTCAGTACCAGACCATTGCGGAGCGGCCCCTCGACCCTAAAGAGTTCCCTGGTGTCCCGCTCGACAAGCTCGTGCCCGGCGCCGTGGTCTTTACGCCGCCCGACCATGAAGTCCGCCTCGACGACGTGACGCAGTGGTGGAGCTACATTCCCAAGGCCGACTGGCGACACCCCGAAGGCCCGACGAGCGATCTTAAGGGCCGCGAGAACCATCCCGTGGTGCACGTCGCCTACGAAGACGCAACAACCTATGCCAAGTGGGCGGGCAAGCGCCTGCCGACCGAGGCGGAGTGGGAGTTTGCCGCGCGCGGTGGGCTGGATCAGAAGCCTTTCCTCTGGGGCGATGACTTCGCGCCGGGCGGCAAGCAGATGGCCAATACGTTTAACGGTGACTTTCCCAACAAAAACACCAAGACCGACGGCTTTGAGCGCACGTCGCCGGTGGGCAGCTTCCCCGCCAATGCCTTTGGCCTCTACGACATGGCGGGCAACGTCTGGCAGTGGTGCTCCGACTGGTACCGCCCAGACTACTTTGCCAAGAGCCC
>NZ_CBAYMC010000300.1:0-4444 GCF_964826245.1 Armatimonas sp.
AGTGCTTTGTGCCGATCTGTACCCAGTCGCCCTGGTTCGGGCCATAGTAGATGCCTTCACGTACGTTTGCCACCACACACCACTGTGGTTGCTCGGCAGTTTCATTTTCCATTATCACCGTGCGCTCCTCGTGAGAGCATAGAGTCGTGCGACGCGCTCGGTGGTGTTGGCTAGCCATGTTGCTGTGTTGTGGACAGACTCGTCGAGCGTGCAGGGGCCGGGGGCGAGGGGGAAAACGGTGGTAATGCCTGCGTCGGTAAGCTGCTGGCCGGTGAGATCACTGCTAAGGCTCCCGACCAGCGCGATCACGGGGACGCCATGCGCTTTGGCGCGTTGGGCAACCCCGGCGACGGCTTTACCACCCAGCGTCTGGCTGTCGAGCCTGCCTTCACCGGTGAGGATGAGATCGGTATTGGTGAGATGAGTTTCGAATCCGATGGCATCCAAAACCAGCTCAATGCCCGGCACAAGACGCGCACCGGGAAAGAGCCAGCGCAGGCCGTAGGCAGCGCCTCCTGCTGCGCCATCACCTGGTTGCTCAGTTAGCCCTAGTTTGTCGCGGAGCTGGCCGAGGCGCCCGTCGAGAAGGACAATGTCTTGCGGCGTTGCGCCTTTCTGTGGCCCAAAGACCGCGCTTGCACCACGTGGGCCCGTCAGGGGATTGTCCACATCACAGGCGATTCGTACATCGTAGCCAAGCTGCTGTGTGTCGCCAAACGCCTCTAAGATTCCCGCGCCACCGTCGTTGGTCGCGGAACCGCCTAGCGTGATCAGAAGCTTTTTCGTGTGCTTGGTCGCTTGCAAGAGAAGCTCCCCGACCCCGTATGTTGTGGTGATTTTTGGATCGCGCTGATCATGCGGGACGAGGCAGAGTCCGGCGGCTTGTGCGAGCTCTACCACGGCAGTGCCATCGGGAAGCAGCCCCCAGGCGGCAAGCACGGGCTCCCCCAGTGGCCCCGTAACCGTCTCTGTAAAACGCTCGGCGCCGGTGGCACTCAGGAGCACATCGAGCGTCCCCTCGCCACCGTCGGCGAGGGGGAGCCCGAGGGGGTTTTCCCGCGGAAAGACGCGCTGCCAGCCCTGGGCCATCGCCGCCGCCACATCCGGGGACGAAAGAGCGCCTTTGAACGAGTCAGGGCAGAGGAGAACGTTCACACCCTCCTCCCTAGCCCCGGGTACCCTCTGGGTGCCAATCCTGGGAGGAGGGAATTTTTATCCCCTCTGGCTCCCCTCTCTTCCCTTCCTCCCAGGATTGGGAGGAAGGGGCTGGGGGTAGGAGGGTCTTGAGAAGGTCTTCGTGCCGTGCGCGGGCGGTGGTGTAGGTTTCGGCGTGGGCGGGGTTGGGCGTGATACGGTGGAGAATCTCGGGGAGGGGGGCGTCTTGGATCGTCCCAAGCCCCAGGAACTCCCGCGCCCAGAGCGCCGCACCACGTGAGCTTGCTTCTTCCTCGCTACTAACTAAGATCGTCTCCCCTAAGACATCGGCGAGGATCTGCTGCCAGTGAGGTGAGGCGAGCAAGCCCGCGCCGGTTCCAATCAGCTCGGCTTCGGGGGCGACGGGGCGCAGGAAGTCACGCAGAGCGGCAAATCGGTAGGCCACGGCTTCTAGGTGCGCTTGGGCGAGGGCATCGGGGGTGGTGGAGGTGGAGATCCCGAGAATCGCCGCGGTGAGATCATCGCGCCAGAGCGGAGCGCGCTCGCCTGCCAGAAACGGGAGCACGGTAAGCCCATGGCTATCGGGTGGCAAGGGCGTTGGATTCTCAGAGAGCTTGAGAGTCTGCTCCAGCCAGGCCCAGACCGAGCCACCGTTGGTCAGGGCACCACCCAAGGCACAGCGACTCAAATCGAGCTGGTAGCGCCAGAGGCCTGGTGGGAGTGCGGGGAGCTTGCCTGCGGGGGGCATGACCCGCATCGCGCCACTCGTGCCGATCATCAGAGCCAGGCGCTCGGGCGTCACAGCTCCACAGCCTAGGTTAGATGCCATGCCATCTCCCACAGGCGGAAACCACGGGAGCTGCGCGAGGTGCCTTGGCAAGAGCGGCGAGCTCTGAGCGGAGACGGGCGCGTCGCAGATTGGGGGCAGAAGCGACTCCCACTCGGGGAGCCAGGCTTGTTTTGTCTGATCCCAGAGCCCCGATGCCGATGCCATGGAGGTAGACTCGCCCGTGGCGCCGACCAGCTTTCTCAGGATATAGGCGGCAGGTGTGAGAAACTGCTGGCACTTTGCGAATAAATCGGGTTGGGCCTCGCGGAGCCAGGTGAGTCTGCCGTAGACAAAGCTGGTGTGCCACGGGCAACCGGTCTGGTTGGGTAGCTCGGGCTGCTGTTCTTTCAGTCGGGCGACATGGCCCGCGCTCCGCCGGTCGTTCCAGAGCAAGACGGGCGTCACGGCATTACGATCGGCATCCACTCCCACGATCGAGTGCCAGAAGCAGCTCAGCCCGACTCCCAGAATCCAGCAGTCTTTAGGGGCTTTCTCGTGGGCCTCAGCGGCGCAGGCCGCGACCTCATGTACGAGAGAGTCTGCATTCAGGGTCGAGCCACCGTCGGGTGTGGTCTGAGGCGTGTGGCTGCGCTGAGAGACTGCGCCTTCAATCGGCTTGCCCGTCTGGGCTTCATACAACCGCGCACGGGTGGAGGAGGTTCCGAGGTCAATGGCAAGAATCGCGTTCAAAGCTGGCGTCCCAGGCCCCTTTCCTTCGCTTTCTCGTAGACCACCGCCGCTACGGCAATGTCTTCTAGTGCGACCCCTAGGGACTTAAAGAGCGTGATGGCATCTGCATCGGGTCGGCCCTTGGCGCGGCCTACCACAACAGCGGCGAGTGGGATGGCCTTTTTCCAGAGAAACTTCCGGCGCTCATGGGCAAAGAGGAGCTCCGCTGCCTCAAATTGGGCCTGTGTGAGGTCGTCTACCGCCACCACTTGCGCACGGGAGACGGCCTCTTCATCTATTTCGCGGGCCGAGAGCCGGTTCGCTCCGACAGCTGCGACAAAGTCTCCGGGGGTAAGCCAGGCTCCCTTCAAGATCGGCTCGTAGGCACTGGTGGCGGTGATGATGACTTTAGCCCCACGCACCGTCGCCTCGGGGCTGTCCATTGAGCTACAACGAATCCCGAGACGCGCCGTCATTGCCTGGCAGAACTTCTGTCGTCGCTGCGGTTGACGGCTATAGACCTGAATCTCACGTAGGTTTGGGAGAGTCGCCACCAGAGCCTCGGCCTGGGTCTCTGCCTGAAACCCTGCACCAAAGAGTGCGGCAACTTGGGTGTCGAGGCGTGCCATGTGCTTGATCGCAAGGCCTGTCGCCGCTCCTGTGCGAATCTGGCCTAGGCGATTTCCTTCAAGATAGGCCAGTAGCTCCCCGGTCTCTGTTGAGAAAAGCTGAACATAGAACTGGATTCCGCTAGAGTAGGACGTATAGGTCTTAGTTCCCATCACACCGAGGGCCGGCAGCGCCGCCGCCATGTGATGGAGAACTCCACTTGACATAAAGATACGCTGACGAGGGAGGTTTTGTGCATCGGCCTGGGCTTGGGCAGTAAAAGCGGTCTCAAGAGCCGCAATGGCATCGGGCATCGTCAGTACCGAGAGCACGTCGTCTTCCGTCAAAAAGAGAGGCATGGAAGAGATTATACCGGGTTGTACCGCTAGGTGACATAGGAACCCCGTGCCAGAAAGCCACCGTCCACGGCGAGGCACTGCCCCGTGATATGGCGCGCGGCAGGGAGGCAGAGAAAGGCTACAGCGGCGGCAATATCTTCCGGTTCCGCAATCCGTCCTAGCGGCGTATTGGCCAGAACGCGTGCCAGCCGCTCTGGGTCGTCGAGCACGGGCTGGGCGAGTGGTGTGCGGGTGTAGAACGGATTGACCGAGTTCACGCGAACCCCTGCACCGGCCCACTCCACGGCCAGATAGCGCGTGAGCTGATCCAGCGCCGCCTTGCTCATGGCATAGGCCACGCCCGTTCCAATCGCTACATTTCCCGCCACGGAGCCAATATTGACAATACAACCTCGGCTCTCTGCAAGCATGGGCTGCGCAGCTTTGCAAAAGCCCAGCGCCGCGGTTAGATTTGTCGTCAGCACGGTCTCGATCTCCGGGTCTGAGAGAGCGAGCGTGGACTTGCGGACGTTCGTCCCAACGTTATTGACCAGAATATCCAGCCCTCCGAGTTTCTCACATGCCGCCGAAATCACCAGCTCCGCTGCGCCATCCTCGGAAATATCGGCGCAAACATCCGCGTTGGTGCGTGCGACAGTAAGCACCGTCGCATCTAGGCCCCGAAGCTCGTCCACCACAGCCGCCCCGATGCCCCGTGTTCCGCCCGTTACCAACGCTCGCTGCCCATCCAATCGCCACCTACTCATAGCGGCTATTCTATCGTCGTTTTTTCACGAAGCGAAACACGAGCCACCCCGCAAGGCGAAGGGGGAGTAGCCATGGA
>NZ_CBAYMC010000301.1:0-4429 GCF_964826245.1 Armatimonas sp.
CGACTCTGGGAGCTGGCGCCTCTTGTGGGGCTAGCTGCCGCTGAAGCCGTCCGTGTGCTTGGCTTCGATGCCCAGGTGCGCTTTCCCAACGACCTTTTTCTCCAAGGCCGCAAGCTGGGCGGGGTGCTGATTGAGGTCGAGGCAGGCCAGCCCCTGATCGGGGTGGGAATTAATGTCAAGCCGCGCGTCTGGCCACCAGAGCTGGAAGAGAAAGCAATCGCACTGGGCAACGCGGTGGAGATCGCAGCGCTGGAGAGCGCTCTGTGGGAGGCACTAAACTGGCGCTGGTCACTCTGGGAGCGAGATGGGCTCGCGGCAATTCTCCCCGACTGGCACGCACTGCTTGACCCCGAGGCACGCCGAGTCTTTGTGCTAGAGAACCAAGAGACTCTCTGCAAAGTGGCGCTGCTCAGCGCCTCGGGGCAAGTCACCCTAGAGCTTCCCGACCGCTCCCTCCGCACGGTCTCCGCCTCCGAGGTGATCTTTGGTGAGGACTGATTTAATTGTCACGACGAGCCATAAGCCCGACGCGGCGCTTGCGGCGCGGGCGGCAGGGTTCGCGCAGGAGCTCGGTTGTGCCCTGGCGGGACGGCACGCCGAGGGGATGCCCGTGGTTTTTGGGCGCTACCCGGAGGCGCAAAAGGCACTGATCGTGCAGAGTGCCCGCTTGCTTCTGGTAGACCGCGTAGGCCACGAGGTCTTCTTCCACCCCAATCTCGGGGCGCTTCGGCTTCGTAACCTGCTCCGAGGCCACCCAGACTATCTCCAGCTTGCCATGCAGCTTGTCCCCGGCGAGTCCGTTCTCGACTGCACGCTGGGCCATGCAGGCGAGGCGACCCTGTGTGCCTTCTTGGTAGGCGAGACGGGGGAGGTGCACGGGATCGAGGGAAGCCGCGAGCTGGGAATCGTCACGCGTGAGGGGCTGAGGGTGTTTGAAACCGAGAACCGAATTATCAATGCCGCGATGCGTCGGATCCAGGTCGTGCACCTGGGGCATCACTTAGAGTTTCTCAAAGCCTGCCCCGATAAGCGCTACGACGTGGTCTACTTCGACCCGTTTTTTGATGTTGCCGTGGACATGACCGAAGAGACGATGGGGGCACTGAAGGCATTTGGCGATCATAGTATCCTAACACTAGAAGCCATTACGCAGGCAAAGCGCATCGCACGGCGCTTGGTGGTCGTGAAAACGGCCCGCTGGTCGGAGCTGCTTGCGGAGCTTGGAATCACGGAGTTTGTCGGCGCGAGACACCGGCGCGTGGTCTACGGGACTCTCTCCGTATCAGACTCGGAAAAATCTGCGACGGAAGGCTAGAAATACTGTCTCAAGTAAGCGTGAGATACGTCGCCGCTTGTTTTTGCCTCCTACTAGTGGGCTGTGGGCCGCGTAGACCTCAAGTAAAAGCCACTCTCAAGCCAGCCGCGACTCCGGTTCCCATGACGGGCGAGCTGTCCCGCTCCCACGCCGTCTTCTCGGATGGCAAGGGCAATCGCAAGCTGGAGCTGTGGGGAACCAAGACAAGCCTGGGAGAAAAAGAGGGCGCACAGATGGAAGGAACATCTGCGATTCTCTACCAGGAAGGGAAACCCGCGCTCAAAATCGTCGCGAAGAATGTTCGGATTGAGATTGATGGCCGAAAACCAAGCCGCCTGACAGCTCAGGGGAGTGTCTCCCTCGAAACAATGGGCCAGCTTGATGCTCGAACGATAAAGTGTAATAACTTGGTCTGGCTTCCGAAAGATAATCCGCTACAAGGTGTCTTGGAAGGCAGCGGAAATGTCGCCTTTCTCTCGGGTGCAGATATGGAACTCTACGGCTCCCGATTTACCGCAGACTCCGTACTCCAGAAACTCAAAATTTTGCCATGAAAAACTCTCTCCTCGCTCTTGCGTCTCTCTGCCTTCTCGTGCCCCTTGTCCACGGTGCACAGAAAGCCCCCACGAATACCTCACGCATCGGGGATTTTATTCTCAACTGGCGCAGTGGCACCATTGAGATTGTCGGGCCAACGCCAAGTGGGAAAGTGACGGCAACGCTTCTGGGAAATGCAGCGCCCGTCGCCATGGTCTCTCAAGAAGCGGGCAGTGAAGCCCTCAAAAAAGCAAAGCTCAAGTCACGACGGCGTGAGCTAAGCGCGAAAAAGATTGTTGCTGTTGCTGTCAATGTGAGTGTCAAGGGAAAAAAAGCCTTTGTTAGTGGCGCGACCTTGACTGCCAACGTGAGCATTCTCTTGGAACAGCTCGATCTGGAAGGCAATAAGCAGACAATAAAAGTGCGCTGTGATGAAGCGATCTTCAAAGCGGGGACAAAGCCGGGAATGGGGCGGATTGATTTTTCGGGTAATGCACACCTGTGGAGCTATGGTGCTCTGGATACAGAGACATCGGTAGACAGTGGCTGGATTGACCTGGGTGATCCCGAGGATGCGGAGAACAAGCCGCCGACGCTTCACCTGGGTGCGGGAAGTACCACGGGCAACATCAAGGAAGAGCCAGAGAAGAAAAAGAAGTGATGAGCGATGTAACGCGCCGGATTGAGGTGACAGAGCTTGCCAAGGTGTACCGCAAGCGCCGGGTAGTAGATGGCGTCTCGCTGAGCTTTGAGCAGGGGGAGATCG
Organism: Armatimonas sp.; assembly: GCF_964826245.1. Lineage (NCBI taxonomy): Bacteria > Bacillati > Armatimonadota > Armatimonadia > Armatimonadales > Armatimonadaceae > Armatimonas > Armatimonas sp. The sequence continues at coordinate 2,619 of NZ_CBAYMC010000301.1, forward strand.
TCGGGCTGCTCGGCCCTAACGGTGCGGGAAAGTCCACGACGTTCTACATGATTGTCGGGCTGATCCGCCCCGATAGTGGAAAAGTGCTACTGGATGGCAAGGATGTCACGAAAATGCCCATGTACCAGCGAGCGCGGCGCGGGATCGGCTACTTAGCGCAAGAGGCCAGTGTCTTTCGCAAGCTCACGGTCCGCGAGAACGTGATGCTCGTGCTGGAGATGACCGGCTGCCCGCGCAAAGACCGCCGCGCACGTGCCGAGCAGCTCATGGAAGACCTCAAGGTGACCCACCGTGCCAGTGCCCGTGGGGCGGAGCTCTCAGGTGGGGAGCGGCGGCGTGTCGAGATTGCGCGCGCCCTGGCCGCCAATCCGTCGTTCTTGCTCCTGGATGAGCCCTTTGCCGGAATTGATCCCCGCGCTATCGAGGATATTCAGGAGATGGTTCAGGAGCTACGCAATCGTGGCCTCGGCGTGCTGATCACCGACCACAACGCCGCCGCGACGCTCAACCTCACTGACCGAACCTACGTGATCGTGGATGGTAAAGTGGTCTTTGAGGGCACACGCGATGAAGTGGCACAGAACGACGATGTCCGCCGCTTCTATCTTGGGGAGAACTTCAAGCTGTGACCCGTACAGATCGGGTGGTGCTCTTAGAGATCGTCGGGCCATTTTTTGGCTCGGTGCTACTTTTCACGAGCCTGTTTCTGGCTGCGGGCGAGCTGCAAAAACTAGCGGAGTTCTCACAAAAAGGTGTTCCCCCAAGCTTCTTGCTGACCATGGTGCTCTTCACCATGCCCTATATTCTGGCCTACACGATTCCCATGGCGATGCTCCTTGCCACGCTCCTGGGCTTTGGGCGGCTCTCAGGCGACTCGGAGATCGTGGCGCTCTTTGCCTCAGGGACGAGCTTTCCGCGCATCATGGCTCCGGTGGTCGGGTTCGCTCTGGCCATTGCGCTTCCGATTATCGCCATCAACCACAGCCTTATTCCCGCCGCCAACCACAAGCGCGAGAAAATGGCCATGGACATCCGCCAGCGCGGCTCCACAGCCAAAGCGACAACGGAGGCTTTTACGCTCGCGGTCAAGGCGGGAGACAACCAGCAGTACATTGTGCACGCCGCGGGTGGGGTGCGCTTCGGTGCAGGTGGAAAAGCCTACTTAGATCGGGTGGGGATTCTGCTCTACGAGAAAGGGATGCCCGTCGCAGCGGTGGGAGCACGGCGGGCGGAGTGGAAGATCGGGACGACGTCCTGGGTACTGATTGAGGACAAGCCCGGTGAGCTCTGGATGGCAGAGAGCCAGAAGAGTGTGGTGCTCTATGGCCGCCAGATCCGGCTACGGGAAGTCGAGCTGGGCAAGCCCAAAGAGCTGGAGAGCTTAGAGGGGCGCGTCACCGAGCTCTCGACGGAAAAGCTGGCCGAGCGAGCAGAGCTTCGGCACGCAGAGGGCGACCATGCCGCAGCACGCGAGGCGGAGATTGAGGCGCAAGCACGGGTCTCGTTTCCTCTGTCCGCGCTGGTCTTTGCCATGGTCGGAGCGCCGCTGGGAATCCAGAGAACGCGCTCAGGCAAGGGGATGGGCTTTGGTCTCTCAGTGCTGGTCACTTTTGTCTACTGGACAACGGTGCAGATCTTTCAGGCGATTGGGAAAGGCGGGGGAATGCCCGCGCTCGTGGCCTGTGAGCTGCCCAACCTTTTAGGAATTGGCGTGGGAGTCTGGCTGATCTGGCGGGTCAGCCAGCGAGGCGCGGTAAACTAAGAATATCGTGAATACGACACTTCTGTTTTTTGCTCTTCTGGTACCTGTC
>NZ_CBAYMC010000302.1:0-4334 GCF_964826245.1 Armatimonas sp.
CAGTGGATATGGCGGATCAGCGGCGCGAGTGTCTTTGCCATCTCCAGCGGGTCTTCGCCGACGGCCAAGGGGTTGCCTGCATCTAGACACACGCCAAAGGCCACGTGCTCGCCGGTCTTTTCGTAGAGCCAGAGAAAGTCCGATGTGTCGGCGTCTTGGTGGTTCTCAAAGGCAAGCGAGAGTCCCAGAGTCTCGGCGAGGGGAAGGAGCTCTCGGATGCGCTTTGCCAGCGCGTCGCGCCGCGCCAGCCAGCCGCCCGGCCCTAGCTTGCGACGGTCACCACATAAAATCCCCGAGAGGGTCAAGCGCACCACTTTCGCACCCGCCGCCGCTGCTTTTTTAAGATATGCCTCTGCGCTCTCCATCTCTAGAACGCTCACTGCCTCCACGACAAGGCGCAAATTACGCTCCTCTAAAACATCCCGGAGCGCTTCGCCGGAGAGCTCGGCAGGCAGAGGAATGTCTACGCCCGCAAGGTTTCGGGTCTTGGCAGCATCAAGCAGCCCCAGCGGCGCGAGGGGGTTCGGGTTGGGCGTGCCATCTTTGGTAGGCAGGTAGCCCAGCACGTGCGGCAGGGCATAAGCAGTCAGCGCAAAGGGAATCGGAGAAGTCGGCATACGAAATTGTACCCTGCCGAGCCTACTCGTCCCGGCGGCTCTTGATATGGCGGGCGCAGACGAAGTGCAAGATGGCAAGACAAGCCGCCCCGATACCCCAGAGCAGTACGCCCAAGAAGCCAGGAGCATCCCGATTGCCACATCCTACCAGTATTCCCAGAAGTAGCAGGCTGATCAGAAGCCAGCAGAGAGCAATTGTGTACTGACAGGCACTCGCAAGCTGCCGAGCTCCTCGCAGGAGCGTGAACACACTCAAGAAAGCCACGAGAGCGAGCGCTCCCATGACAACATTAAAGGGATCGTCTTTGACACCCAGCAGGATACTCGCCACCAGCAGGCCGCCGTAGATGAGGCACAAAACGGCAGCGATCCACTCCAGCAGCGAGAGACGGGCACGTCTTGGTTGTGGCTCCATGGTCTACTTTACCATTTTCCTATCATCGCCGATTGAAATCGGCGTCTGCAATGGCGTTCCGCCACAAAGCCCGTGCCGGGCTAGAGAGTTGGTAGCCCGGCACGGGCTTCGCGGCTGAGGGACGAAGCCACTGCAGACGCCTCATTCTATGGGGCGGATGACGGCGCGATAACGGGAAACTCCGCGACCCGGAGGAGTGTCGAGCCGTAGGGAACGAGCGTGATTTCCTCCGCAGGCGTCGTGACCGCAACGGGGGATTGTGGCAGCGGCCCGGCGGCGTGTTTTTCCAGCCCCCACTCAGGCACGCGGTGCCCCGTCGCTTTGATCGTCAGTGTTTCTTTGTCCAGCACCAGCGGCTTGCTCAGATCAAGCGCATAGTTCCACGGCGTGGTCGGGTGCACCTCGCGATCCGCCCACGGCTCCGGGCCATCCGGGCGCACGTCCTCTCCGATCTTCAGTCCAAAAAGAAGCGGCCCGACATAGACTGAGACCCCGCCGCTGGGGCGCGTTTCGGTATAGGCATCAAGAGGAGAATGATACATTTCGGAATGAACCTGGAGCGTAATCGGAGCTAATGTCGTGAGTGTCACGGTTTTCTGGGTGATGGATTTGCCCACGCCAAAGGTTGGTATCGGCAAGTGCAGGTCGGTGCTTCCACGTATTGCTCGAATCGTGACTGTATCGCCGTAGGGATAATCGGTTTCGACCACAAATGCGACGGCTTCGGTTGAGACTGTGCACGGGGCGAGAGAGAGAGCGGCAAGACTGCCATCGGGACACTGCATCCAGAGATGGCTCGTCAGCTTGGGCCAACCTTGATGGAAATTCGCGGTGCAGCAGCCAAAGTTAGGCTCTAGCCCGAAGAGATTGGAGCGTGGCCCGTTGGTCGTGAAGATCGTCTCCTCTTTGGTTTTGGAGTCCGTGCAGAGAACTTGGTTTACTTGTTGATCGTACTGGTGTCCCCACATATCGTCGGTGAACGTGGCAGAGAGTGCATTGTAGGCAATCCGCTCGAAACGAAGGGCATCAAAGACATCTCCGTTTTCTGCGAAACGCAGCTCCAGAGAAAACATAGCTTCGACCACGGCGCAGAGTTCAGTACCTTGCGACGGAGAGAGGCCCGCCAATGACTCATCGCCGCTGAATATTCCATTCGCTTGTCCATGGAACTTTATGAGCTTGCCGAAGCCATTGGGATTGTTACCTGGACGGTAAAGCGACTCTTTGAGGGCCATTCCATGGTTGACGACATGGTTCTCCAGTGTCCATTTCGTTGCGCGCTCCGTGTGCTCGAAGTTCTCGAAGTGCGCTTGCCAGTTGTAGCCCTGCTCGGCGGTGAGTAAAAGCAGCTCATCCAGCCACGCTTCGCCGGTTTGCTCTCTCAGCCATTTGATTGAGATCGCCAGCTCCATCCAGCGCATCTTGGCCCAGTCCCAGAGCGGGGTTTCGCGCATCACTTCGTGGATGCGCCGCATCGCCTTGAGCATCGCGGGGACGATGCGCGGGTCATTTGTCGCTTCGTGCCACTGGGTGAAGACTTTAAAGAGAATAAACTGTGGCCAGGGATCGTTCTGGCGTGCGCCGTGGCTCTCGTTGGCGGTGCGCGGCCCAAACCAGCCGTCGTCGTGCTGGCCTGCGAGAATTATCTCTATCCACTCGGTCGCCACCCCGATTAGTCGCTGGTTTTGGAGCAAAAAGGCCAGTGGGACGAAGCCATCGAGCCAGTAGGGGACACGCTCCCAGCCCTCAGCGCTCCCGCCGCGCCACTGGCTGTCTTTGATGTCCGGCCAGAACTCGTGCAGGTGCCCGCCCAAACCATCGGCCTGGGTCTGGAGCTGTTTTCGGAGCCAGCCCGAAGGAAGAATCACCCCCAGTGGCAGGGGCCTAGCAAACGGCGACGTGGTGCTCATGAACCTATTGTAGCCCCTCTTCCGGCGACGAAGGAGCAAAAATGGGAAGAGGGGTGGCGAGGAACGAGCCGGGGAGATGGCAGACTAGGTATAATCCCGCCATGAGCGACGAGAAAAAGCCCGATGAGGGCGCAAAAAAGAGTGAGTTTGTCGAAGAGACGCCGGTCGTCACGCAGCATGAAGTGGTGCTGGGTGGGAAAACTATCAAGTACTCGGTGACAGCGGGGCGGATGCCGCTGAAGAACGCCAAGGACGAGATCGAGGCGCAGGTCTTCTACATGGCCTACACCAAGGATGACGACCGGCCCGCGAAAGAGCGCCCGCTGCTGATCTCGTTTAACGGTGGGCCAGGCTCGTCGAGCGTCTGGCTGCACTTAGGCACCATCGGCCCCAAGCGTGTCGCGCAGCTCCCCGATGGCAGCCTGCCCCCGCCGCCGTATGCTGTTGAGGACAACCCGCACACCTGGCTGGAGCAGTTCGATCTGGTCTTTATCGACCCGGTGGGGACGGGCTTCTCGCGGGCAAAAGACGATGAGACGGCCAAGAAGTTCTGGGGTGTCCAGGGCGATATCGAGAGCCTTGGCGAGTTTATCCGGCTCTTTATCACCCGCAACAAGCGCTGGAGCTCGCCACTGTACATGGTGGGTGAGAGCTACGGCACCACGCGTGGCGCGGGCCTGGCGGGCTATCTGGCCGACAAGGGAATCGCGCTCTCGGGGCTGCTGCTGATCTCCACCGTGCTCAACTTCCAGACCCTGCGCTTCGCGCCCGGCAACGACCTGCCCTTTATTCTCTACCTGCCGACCTACGCCGCGACCGCCTGGTACCACAAGAAGCTGGCTAAAGTGATCCTCAACCGGCCCGTCGAGAAGCTGATCAAGGATGTGGAGGCGTTTGCCTTTGGCGAGTACGCCACCGCGCTACTGAAGGGCGATAGATTGCTTCCTAAAGAGCGTGCCAGGCTGCTCACGACTCTCGCCACCTACACGGGCCTCTCCGAAACCTACCTGGACCGTAACGACCTGCGGATCGAGCACTGGAGCTTCTGTAAAGAGCTGCTGCGCGAGCGCGGCGTGACGGTGGGCCGCCTCGACAGCCGCCTGACGGCGCAGCAGGGCAACGAAGGCAGTGCCCACCCCGACTTTGACCCGTCACACGCCGCGATCTCACCGGGCTACACGGCTTGTTTCAATAGCTACGTCCGTGAGCAGCTCGGCTACGAGTCTGATTTAGAGTACAGCATCCTCGGCGGACTCTACGGCAAGTGGAACTGGGGCGAGGGCAACAGCTACACGGATACCGCAGGCGCACTCAAGTCCGCGCTGACAAAAAATCCCTACATGAAAGTCTTTGTCGCGCAGGGGTTTTATGATCTGGCCACGCCCCATGCCG